>JAQUDG010000030.1 GCA_028685815.1 Desulfuromonas sp. | reverse complement strand
AATTAAAGTCTGCCGCCAAAATGGCCGCAGTTTCAAAATCGAGAGGATGGTTAATAGTCACCATGCTGCCCTGGCGCATCAATTCCTTAATGAGGTCATTAGCCTTTACCCCCATTCTCTTGGCCAGCTCGCCAACAGTGATGACATCAGTTATACGTATCTTGCGCTTAATAGCCTTTGGTATCGTGATCTCGGTCTGGCGCGTTTGTTTCTGATTCTTCCTCCCTTTGCGGTTTCTACCCATCTTATCGGGCTTGTAAACCTCAACGCGTTCACGCTTCTTAGCACCAAAATCATCACCAGCGGCATACTCTTTAGCGCCCTTAGTCTTTTTACTCCTGCGACGCTGATCCCGTCCTTTATCACTGTCTGGATCAACAGGGACATCAACAAAAGCAGGCGTTTTAGCTCCAGCAGGCGTTTTAGCTCCAGCAGGCGTTTTAGCCCCAGCAGGCGCTGCCTCGGCTCTCTGCTCTACGGCAGGACGCGCGCCACTATGGGCTTTGCGTTTATCCACAGCTATGGGGGGTCTTTTCCCCCCACGTCCAGACTGATCCTGGCGCATAGCAGATTTGGGCAGCTCAACGTGTCCGATAATCGTTGCTCCCCCCCTAGAGGGTTGCCCTTGTACTGGCTTCTCCATACGCGCAGATATTATGGATGCAACATGTTTGGTGGGGGCACTGCGCGGTACGTCAACCGCCGCGGATGGAGTCTCCGCTGCAGTGACTGCAGTTTTTCCTTCAATAGCATCGGCGCCTTCTTTCGGCACAGCGGTGACTTCAAGTGGTTCAACTGCGGTAGCAGTTTTTTTCGCACTATCAGACTCGCCTGAAACTACTACTTGAGGCGCATCCGCATCACTCGAGGGTTTAGTTGGGGCTGGCGCAGCATCTTTGCCTTCTGCGGCATCTGACTCTGTTACCTGCACGACGGACTCTTCAGCATCCTCCACTGCAGGCTGCGCCTTGCGACGTCTGCGAATCAAACCAGTACTGATGCGCTCCTCGGCATATACCGGGGGGGCCTCTACTTCAGGCTGCTGCGCATTTGCAGGCTGCTGCTCATTTGCCTCAAATTCTCTGACCGTATCTTCGTCAATAACACTCATATGGCTTTTTGCTTCTATACCTTTATCGCGTAGTCGTTTAAGAAGATCCTTGTTGGCCAGACCCAGACGCTGTGCCAGTTCGTATATTCTAATTTTTGCCATCAACTTTCCCCCATTACATCTATATATCGTTGCAACTCACGTTCAAGCGCTTGTGCAAGCGAACCCTTCCACAACAGAACAGCGCTGCGCTCTCCGCCTCCCAGAGCCTGAGTCAGTACTTCTTTGTCAAGACCGCGCAACACTCTAACCTTGCGTGTTTCTAGCTGACGCAGAAGTTTGTCCGCTCCGGAGGCTGACATGTCGTCCGCCATCAGTACCCAGGCTACGTTACCTGAGCGCCGCAGCGCAATGACAATAGCCTGCTGCCCGCTTACAGCCACACCAGATTTGCGCGCCATCCCCAAAAGGGAAATAACCTTGGCTAAAATCTGTGTTTGCAACTGCTGTAGAATAACATGGACGGGTGCCGCATTACAGGAACTTTTGAGCTCAGAACATTTAAGCGCCCGAGCAAAAGCATTTATTTCGAGCGCACGCTCAAAACATGCGGTACTACAGCAGGTATACGCACCTCTCCCAGGCAGCTTATGGCGATAATCTACCAACAGTTCCGCGTCAGGAGAACAGACAAAGCGGAGCAAATCTTCCATTGGGAGTTTTTTTCTGCACGCAATGCAGCTACGTTCAGGTACGCGGATACGTTCAGTCACCTACTCGCCTCAAATCTCTTTTTCAGGCTCGGTATTTAGAGCCTCTGGCGCAACACTCTCTTCCGCCACCTCGTCTGTTAATTCTTCTTCCGGCTCTTCTTCCGGTGCTGGCCTTCCATCTTCGACAAAATGACCCGCATCTTCTTTCTCTAACCCTGCATCAACTGCAGCGTCGGAGTTTGCCGCCGCGTCGTCGCCACCAGGGCCATCTTCAGCCAGTTCAGCGGCTCGACTTTCACTTTTAATGTCGATCTTCCAGCCTAAGAGCCTAGCGGCAAGGCGTACATTCTGCCCCTTTTTGCCAATGGCCAACGAAAGCTGGTCATCGGGGACAATAACCTCCATTGCCTCTTCTTCGTTGTCTACATAGACCCGCGAAACCTCCGCCGGAGCTAGAGCAGAACAAGCAAAGCGCGCTATATCCGGTGACCAGGGGACAATATCAATTTTCTCACTGCGCAACTCAGATACCACGTTCTGTACCCTTGAACCGCGCATCCCGACACAGGCCCCTACCGGATCAACATCAGGGTCGTGGGATACCACTGCAATCTTGGCGCGGCTTCCTGGCTCACGCGAGCACCCCACAATTTCGACAATCCCCTCAGCGATCTCAGGAACTTCAGTCCTGAACAACTCAACTACTAATTGCGGATGTGAGCGTGACAAGACAATCTGTGGCCCCTTGGGCGACATTTTGACATCTGCAATATAGGCGCGGACACGATCCGACTGACGGTAGCTTTCCCGTGGAATCTGTTCGCGGCGCGGCAGAATAGCTTCCGCCCGTCCAAGATCAACGATCAGGTCTCCACGCTCGTAGCGGCGAACAATTCCGTTCACCAGCTCACCTACCCGGTCCTTGAATTCGTTATAGATCGCCTCGCGCTCGGCCTCACGCACTTTTTGCACGATAACCTGCTTGGCGGTCTGAGCTGCGATACGGCTGAAGGTGCCGGAATCCATTTTCATTCCAAGAGAATCGCCGCACTGCACGTCTGGATCTATTTCGTGCGCCTCTGCTATATCGATTTCCTTGTACGAGTCCTGAACCTCATCAACCACAACCACAAACTCAAACAGTTCAACTTCACCGCGCTCAGAGTTGTAGTGAGCTTCAATATCTCGGGTGTTGCGAAATTTTTTATTTGCAGCTGAAAGAACCGCTGACTCAAGGGCTTCGACCAGGATTTCTCGGTCTACACCTTTATCTTTAACTACCTGATCTATTACGTGGTTGAGATTTACAACCATTTGGATTCTCCTATAGCTGTTGCCGACTGCGTCCAGTACCTAAGTACTGACAATAGTCGCTCAACGTCCAGCGTGCATTTGAATAAGCCAGCACATCATACGTTTGCACGCATGAAGTCTGCGTAGCTATCCTGTCGCATCAACTTGTCTACGTAAAACGTATTTAAAATTGAGGGTCAAGATTAGCTTTATCTATGTCCTGTAGCGGTATCAAAACCTTACCGCCAGTTGAATCAGTCTGTTCCAGTTCCACACTTTCACCATCCAGACCAAGCAGAACCCCCATAAAGGTTTTGCGCGTGTAGCCGCGGGCATCTGGATCAGACAAAGTTTTGGTTTTCAGCTTGATCATTTCGCCGGCAAAACGGGTAAAATCAGCCTCTTTTCTCAAAGGGCGGTCAAGACCTGGCGAAGAAACTTCAAGACGATATGCTCCAGCTACAATATCTTCCACGTCAATTACGGTACTGAACTCACGGCTAAAATCGGCACAGTCGTCGAGGGTAACGCCCCCCGGCTTGTCAATATAAAGACAAAGCAACCAGTGGCGTCCCTGCTGGGTGTATTCAATATCCACCAGTTCAAGTCCGAACTCTTCAATAATCGGTTCCGCAAGTCTCTCCACTTGCTTCTTAACAAGTTGCGTTGGCATAAATTTATCCTGCACTATGGTTGTGCAAATTCGCTGCATAAAAAAAAGCGAGCTTTGGGCTCACTTTTAATGACACAAACAAAAAAAGAAGACGTTAAACGCACGTAAACTAACACAGCCCTTGCTCCTGCACAAGGGAAATCCTAACCCCGACGCTGTCACTTGGACGCACGTTGGGTGCATCGACGACAAACGGTTTCTACTTACCGCCTGTTGCAGTACGTACTTAAGCTAACAACTCCGCTCAAGTAGTGCCACGACCTCACAGTGGTGGGTATGGGGAAACATGTCCAGCCCGCGGATATAATGCAGTTCATACCCAGCTGCTACGAGGATCTTGAGATCACGCATCAAGGTCTGCTGATCGCACGATACATAGACAATTCGCCCAACCCCAGTAGCCGGCAGAGCGGCGGCAACTTCTTTTGCTCCCACCCGTGGCGGATCGAGGACAACGGTGGTGGGAGGTGGAAACTCTCCTGCGGTGCTAGATTGGGTTAGAAATTCCGCAACGTCTGCGCAAACAAACCGCGCATTTGTAATCGAAGCTAGTTCAGCATTTTTGCGCGCTTGGGCAATTGCTCCACTATTGGCTTCAACCCCCACAACTTCTGCGGCGCAGAAGGAAAGAGGCAGGGCGAAATTGCCCACCCCGCAGTACAGGTCGTATATTATATTTCCTGTATTTCCTACGCTCTTTTCATCCGTTTCAGCATTAGCAGTGGCGAGCTTTACCACCAGTTCTACTAGTCTGCGATTCTGCGCCAGATTAACTTGGGTAAAATGACCAGGCGCACATGTCAGGGTCAACGCAGGCACCCCAATATCCAACTTAAACTCCGCATCACCCTGAACACAAATCAAGCGGCGTTCAGAAGAAGGCAGTTTCCTCCCTGATCCACGCCTTGATCCGCGTAAGTTTTTGTGTACTTTTGGGGGACGTCGATCTGAGACAAGCACCGCCACGTCCCATTCGTGCACCCGGGTTTTCAGCCAAGAGGCAAATTCCTTAACATCTATCCCTGTATAGTGGATGACCAGCCGCGTACTCATGCGGGTGCACCCACTATCGTCTACTGCGGCGTCGATCTGCTCAACGTGTGCTGCGTAGCAGGTTTTATTGAACAGGTGCTGCAGAGGAGACAGCAGAGCGTCAATCAACGGATGGAGAATCAAACACGAATCCACCCCAACAACTCGATGGGTGCCTAGGCGGTAGAATCCAAGCAGGAAGCAATCCTGCAGATTACTGCATTTAAGTTGAGCGCGGCACCGATAGCCGGAAGGGGATGCTGCCGGAAGGAAAGAATCCAGCGTAGCCGCCGCCTCATCGCCAAGATTGTGCACCAGACTCTGATGGAGCAGGCGCTGTTTCCATTCACACTGGGAGGAGTAAGAGAGCATCTGCCAATCGCACCCGCCGCAGACCCCAAAGTACTTGCATTCAGGCACAAATCGGTGCGTGGATGGACGCAGGACCTCTTCCAGTTCCGCCTTGGCGTAGCGCTTATACTCTTTGCGTATCCTATAGCGCACCTGATCTCCAGGCACACTCAAGGGGATAAACACTGTCCTGCCATCTGGCAATTGGCCGAGACCTGCCCCCCCGTGAACCAAAGAGGTGATCTTTGTTTCTGCGCTGTCACTCATCTGCTCATCCACACTGGCACCCTACATTCTCCAGCCTCACGCCTTAAACCAATGCCTATTCTCATTCTTGGCAACCTCAAACCGTTCTGGAAAGTCATCGCGTTGCAAATACGGCAAAATCATCCGGGAAAATGCATCAAGCAGCTCCTGCTTGGTTGAATCCAGTTTGGAAGAAGCGACTCCCATCTGTTCCAATTTTTTAAACAGGTGCCAATGCCCATGCTCTTCCTGCGGGAGGGCGCATTTAACCTCGATACAAATGCGGTAGTAATCACCGTAATAGCGTTTAGTGGCATCTGAATAATTCAACTTCAGTCCATTGGCTAAGGTCTGGATTTCGGGCAGTTCAAACATTATCAACCTCATTCAGCGCTTATCGGAGACTAGAGACGTTTTATTTTGAGCATTGAGCCAGTCTATTTTTCGCCACAAGCCCCGCAGAATACGTACGTCGCGCTCGCTGAGCCCGTTTTTACCAAATATACGCCGGAAGGTACGCAGGATATGATCTGGGTTGCCTTCCACCAAATAACCGGCCTCCGTCAGACTGGATCGCATATGCACAAACATGGCTTCCACGGTGGCTCCCGGAGCCAGGCATCGTGCATCTTGGACCTTACCAAAACCGCGAGCCCGAACACCAGCAAGTTCATACAGACACAAACACACCGCTTGGGCCAAATTCATGGAAGGCAGCTGGTCACAGGTGGGAATCGTTATAAAGCGCTGGCATAAATCCAACTCTTGCGTCAACAAGCCACAATCCTCGCGCCCGAACACCAGTGCGGCGGGGGCGGTATTATCAAGCAGTGAAAGCGATTGACCAATCTGATCTGGATGGATGAAATCTTCGCGATTGCGTCCAAAACGTCTAGTGGTAGCAAAAGCGTAACAAGTGTCGGCCAAGGCATCACTCAGGTGCGAAAATACCCGCGCCTGCTCCAGAACGGTATCGGCTTTAACCGCCATGAGTCGTGCTTCATCTCCGAGGTGGTCGGTCTGAGGATTTACCAGACGTAGATCATGGAAACCGAAATTAACCATCGCCCGGCACACTGAACCTATATTGAGCGGCCCCTGCGGTTCTACCAATACCACTGCGGTAGAGTTAATCCACGCGGCACCGGCTAAATCAGCAACTACATCAGTGTCATCTACGCCATTGGCACCATCAGCGTACATACGGGGCATACCCTTCCTGGCGCCAGTGCACAAAACGTTTTCTGGCTGCGTCCACTTCCTCCTGAGCATAGGTAGGAGCAAACTCTACAACGTGTTTAAAACGCCGCGCAAAACTCAAACTACATCCTTTGGCATCCACCAGAACCTCAGATGCATTGCCATTATTCTCTTTGGTAGTGATCACGACTGGCTCGGTGTAACTCTCCACCGCACCACTATCCCAAACATGGGGGAGAAATGCGTTTTTCTGCCAAGTCCACATATAGCGGTCAAGCGCCATGGCCTGCTCGTCATTTTCCACCATAACCAGAACGCGCCTGCCTTGAGTAAAAAACTCCTGTGCCAAACGACACAACCATGGAGCAACTCCCGGACGTTCTAGCTTTATGAACTCAACCTTTGTTTTATGCATTAGACAACCAGTATCAGGCCAGCGCTTTACGCAGATATGCTGCTCCAGCTTCAAGCGCTGTGTAGTTAAAAGGCAAAAAGCGATGATTGCGCTCCGGCAGAACTTCTTTAAGCGCCTCTTTTACCGTTTCCGGACGGACAAACTTGCTGTACTCGATATACGCACCCAGCATCACCATGTTCACCAGGCGTGAATCACCAATTTCGAGGGCCATATCATTAGCCGGGATGGCGATTGCAGTAAGATCGGTGCGTGACGAACCATCATCTTCAATCAGTGAGCTGTTGATCAACGCCAGACCGCCGCGGCGCACGCGGGGATAAAATTGCGTCATGGCCGCCGGATTCATGAGGATAGCCGCCTCCGGCTCCCCCACCACCGGCGAGCCCACCGTCGTATCTGACATTACGACCGTACAGTTTGCCGCCCCGCCACGTTTTTCAACCCCGTACGCCGGGAAATATGAGGCATTATTGCCTTCAAGAATAGTTGCGTAGGCAAGCAGATTACCGATGAGCAACACGCCCTTACCCCCGAAACCAGCCATAAAAACATCGTGATTCATCTTATTCACCTTGTGCCGCCGCGTCTTTGAAAACGCCGAGGGGGAAATATGGGATCATCTCTTCTGCCACTCGGGCATTAGCATCAACAGGATTCATCCCCCAGTTGGTCGGACAGGTAGAAAGAACCTCAACAAAGCCGAATCCATTGTCCCGAAGCTGGGTCTGAAACGCCTTTTTAATCGCCTTGCCTGCCTGCAGTACATGCTGTGGCGTATCTACCGCCACCCGTGCCGCATATGCAGTCCCTTCAAGGCCCGCCAGCAACTCGGTCATCCGGATCGGGTAACCATCCTTGCTTGTATTGCGCCCATACGGACTGGTGCTAGTTTTCTGACTTGGCAGGGTAGTAGGTGCCATTTGGCCACCGGTCATACCATAGGTGGTATTATTCACGAAAATAACCGTGATGGGTTCCCCGCGATTGGCGCAGTGAATTATTTCGCTGGTACCGATGGCGGCCAGGTCTCCATCGCCCTGATAGGTAAATACCGGACGCTGCGGGTGCACCCGTTTTGCTCCTGTAGCCACTGCCGGTGCGCGCCCGTGGGGGGCCTCTATGACATCAATGCCAAAATAGCCGTACAAAAACACGCTGCAGCCGACCGAAGCCACACCGATGGTCTGCGCTTGGATATCAAACGCATCCATGGCCTGCGCCACTAGGCGATGAATAACCCCGTGCTGACATCCCGGACAGAAGTGGGTCTGTACTGCATTAAGTGACGCGGGACGGGAAAAAACCTGTTTCATAGCTTCAACATTTTCGATACTCATGAACGCACCTCGCAGTGTAGACGAATCTGCGCAAAAAGCTCTTCAGGGGTCGGGAGCGAACCCGCGCCAGGGGCACGGCCGTAAAACTCGACCTCAACGCACGGCACCGCCAAACGCACATCGTCAACCATCTGTCCGGTGTTGAGCTCTACACACAGAACCTTCTGCCCTGCAGCGGTGTGGTGCTTATATGCCTCCTTGGGAAAAGGGAACAAGGTAATGGGGCGCAACAAGCCAACCTTGTATCCCTGCTGGCGCGCCATACGCACGGCCGTATGTGCAATACGCGCCGTGCTGCCATAAGCGGTGACTACCAGCTCGGCATCATCAAGCTCGTACCCCTCGTAACGCACTTCTTTTTCCTGCATTTCGGCATATTTACGGTGCAGCTTGAGGTTATGCTGCTCTAGTTCACCATCGCCAAGATACAGTGACTTGACCACCTTATTGACTCCGCGCTCGCCGGGCCCGATCAGGGCCCAATCCTTGGGTTGCAGATCATCCGGAGCTACGTATGGATGCGGTTCGAGCGCTTCCTTCATCTGTCCGATAACTGCATCAGCCAAAATCATGGCGGGGACCCGATAGCGATCGGATAAATCAAACGCGAGCATGGTCAAGTCGTACATCTCTTGAACCGATGATGGTGCCAACACAATTAGGTGATAGCCCCCATGCCCGCCCCCCTTGGTAGCCTGAAAATAATCAGCCTGAGAGGCATCGATTCCCCCTAATCCAGGACCAGAACGACAGATATTAACAATCAGTCCAGGGCATTCGCTTCCGGCCATGTAGGATATCCCCTCTTGTTTCAGGGATATCCCAGGACTGGACGACGAGGTCATGGCGCGCGCGCCGCACGCACTGGCGCCGAGCAGCATATTGATAGATGCAATTTCGCTCTCAGCCTGGATGAATTCACCGCCTAGAGCCGGCATTTCACGTGCGATGTACTCAGGGATATCGCTCTGCGGGGTTATCGGGTAGCCAAAGTAGTAGCGACATCCAGCCTCTAAAGCCCCCATCGCCACGGCTTCGTTGCCCTTTACAAATAAGCGTTTGGTCACTCGTTCCTCCGTATATAAATTCTTACTCGCGGAATTATTCGATTCATAGGATATTCAGCCCACGGTCGCAGACTTCACTGTCCGACGGACGCGGGGCTTTCTCATTACCTGGAATCTTGCAGTTTTCCGGTTTGGGGTGTCCGTCTTTTGAGCACCCTAGCGTTCGCGGAATACCTCGATAGCGACATCTGGGCATACCTGCGCACAGAAGGTGCAGCCGGTACAACTCAGCATGGCGTCAGGGGTGATAACAGCTGGGAAAAACCCGTGCTTGTTCAGCTCTGTACTCATCTCGATCAAATTATGCGGGCAGGCAACGACACACAATCCACACCCCTTACACAACTGCTCGCTAATTACAATTCTGTTAGCCACGTGCGGCTCCTTGTTCAAAAAATAAATTCGACATATTGAAAACTTTAGATGTTCAGCGGACGGACGGTCGAATCTGAATCTTGCCTTGTGATTCAAACTCTTGATTCCGGTAGATTTATCAAGACCTGAGGATTTGTCTCCAGTGCAATTTTGGTATGCAAATTTCTGCTCGGGGCAAACGCAGGCGCTGCAATCTAACAAATTGGCAAAACGGGAGTCAAACCAAATAAAATATAGCACGCCCCCTCCACCAACGCATTGGAGGCGCAATCCAATTTTCCCAGCGTGGGTGGGCTGACAACAATGCCTGCGCTACCGCCTGCGGATTCTGGGATCAGCCAGCGCATAACCAACATCCGCCAGCATATTACCCACCAAGGTCATCGCTGCTCCAATGACCAAAATCCCCATAATCAACGGATAATCACGCATCATAACACCATCGTAAAAAAGTTTGCCCATACCAGGGATGGCGAAAATACTTTCGAAGATTACGCTCCCCCCTATCAAACCCGGAACTGCCAGGCCTAAGATTGTTATCAAGGGCAACAGGGCGTTACGCAGGGCGTGTTTGCCGATCACGACGCGCTCAGAAAGCCCCTTGGCACGCGCTGTGAGAATATAGTCCTGCCGGATCACTTCAAGCATATTGGAACGCATGTAGCGCGAAAACCCAGCCACCCCCCCTACTGCGGAGATAAATACCGGCAGAATGAGATGATGCCCGACATCAAGCACCTGCTCTATCCCAGAGAGATATTCATAGCCGAAGGATTTTACCCCCGAAACCGGCACTATGCCGAGGTACACTCCAAGCCAGTCCATCAACAACAACGCTAACCAGAACGAAGGAGCAGCAAAACCGATAAAAACCAGCAAGGTGGCGATACGATCAAACCAGCTATCACGATTGACTGCTGCGGCTATCCCCAACGGCACTGCCGTCACAATAATCAACCCCATAGACAGAAGATTTATAAGGAGGGTAATGGGCAGGCGTTCGATTATTTTATCCCACACCGGGCGCCGATCCTGTGAAAAAGAACGCCCAAAGTCGAGCTGTACCAGGCGCTTCACCCAAGTCGTGTACTGCACCAGCAGTGGCTTATCCAAGCCATACTCCGTGCGCAGGCGCTCTTTCAATTCGGTGCTCGCCTCGGGGTTCATTTCGGTCTGCAGGTCGGTTGGTTCTCCTGGCGCAAGGTGGATAACCATAAAGGAAATCAGGGTGATCCCCAGCAGCAGCGGCACCATCTGGGTCAGTTTTTTAAATATATATATTAACATTGATACCGATCCTCAGGCTTTAGCATCGATCCACACTTAACTCTTCAGCGTTTATACTTCTGCTGACTCTGCGGCACATACCACTTCTCAAAGTTATGCATAATCCCTGCGGGAGCTTCTTCAATCCCGTGAAATCGCCGCGCCACAACAGGCAAAGAATCCGGCACATATAAAAAGGTGTAGGGGACATCATCGGCAAGTATCTGCTGTAACCTATCGTAGATGGGCTTACGCTGCTCTATGTCGATGACTCGCCGCCCCTGTTCGAGTAACTCATCAACCACTGGGTTGCGGTAGGCGATAAAGTTCAGCTCCTGCGCCCCAGTTTTACTTGAATGCCAGATATTATATCCATCCGGATCAACGGGTATAGTCCAGCCCAGGATAGTGGCATCGAAATTCCCTGGGTGGATAAATTCCTTCAAAAAAGAAGCCCACTCAATCACCCGTAGCTTGACCTCGATCCCCACCTCTTGTAGACGGCGCTGAATAATTTCACCCGCCTTGATACGCTGGTCGTTACCCTGATTGGTCACAATGGTAAAGGCCAGCTTCTCCCCCTCTTTCTGGCGGACTTTGTCCGTACCGGTGATTTCCCACCCTGCCGCATCCAACAAAGCTCGGGCTTTATCCGGAGCATAGGAATAACTCTGCACCTCGGGGTTGTACGGCCAGCTCCCAGGTTTGTACGGCCCTGTGGCCGGTTGCCCAAGTCCGAGCAGAACCCCATCGACGATTTCCTGTTTATCGATGGCATACGATATGGCCTGACGCACCCGTTTATCCTGAAACATCGGTTTGCGCAGATTGTACCCCATATAGGTGTAGACAAAGGCCGGATAACGAAACTTGTTGAAGCGGCGCATAAACGCAGGACTATCAGTCTGACGCGCGTATTGCAACGGCGTCAGCCCCATGTAATCAAGCCCCCCAGACTGAAGCTCCAGAAACATGGTGGTGGTATCCGGCACTATGCGGTACACAACCCGCTTGACATACGGAGCGCCACCAAAATAATCCTCGTTGCGTTCCAGCACAATTTTTTCACCTGGCTCCCATTTAACAAAACGAAATGGTCCAGTTCCGATTGGATTCCGCGCCAGCGGGGAGGTTGTAATATCTTCCCCCTCAAGCAAATGAGCCGGACATATTCCCATGGCCCAGCTCACCAGTGCCGGTGCCAGAGGCTCTGCGTAACGCACCTTGAATGTGTAAGGGTCAGGAGCGCTCGCATGTTCCACCTGTTTGTAACGATCGGCATATGCCGTTGGAGTTTTAGGATCAATCATCAGACGGTAGGTAAACATCACATCCGCTGCAGTAAAGGGCTCTCCATCGTGCCAGGTCACCCCGCGGCGCAGGTGGAAGGTGATCTCCCGACCATCAGCAGAAACATCCCAAGACTCAGCTAGGTCACCCTCAAATTGCATATCCTTATCATAACGAATTAGGCCGTTGTACACGTGGCCAATTATGGCGGAAGATGACGCATCAGAGGCCAGAGGGGCGAGCAAATTAGTGGCATCGCCGATGGTACCCATAATAATGGTATCACCGTAGGCTATAGCGGTATCGGTATCACTTTCAACCGCAACGAGACGGTGTTCGCGGCAAGCGCCCACACTCAGCGTCAGGAACAGGATAAGCACCAGCCGAGGCACCAGTAGAGACAACAGCCTGTGCAGCAACTTGAGCGCATCCTTGGTAGTATCGATATTGAAAAAATCGAGCTTCATCAAATCTCCTCTAGGGGAATTGTCTTGGTTCCAGTACGCGGTTCGATGCGAAAGAGTTCAGGATCAATGGCAGAATTAAGCTGTACATCCTCAAACTTGAGCTCAAGCCTGAGATCCTTATCCTGCATCCGGAGCACCATGGTATGCGGGAAAATTTCTGTTTCGTCTACTGGCGTGGATTTATGGTTAATAGGTTTGATATCCGAATAATCAAGCCTGAAAACTTCGCGCTCCAGTTGGCGATACGCAATACTCTCCACCCCGTCAGGGGTAAAACAGACCACATAATCTTCCTGTGTGCTGAGGGTATAGACCAAACTGTTGCCCGCCCCTTTTTCAACTTCGGCCAACGGCATAACCCCCGGAGGTACGCGCTGTAGCAGCAACGCCACCATATCCGCCGGCACCAAAGGTACATAGGCAAAGCGCTCCATGCGAGCGCGCGTGGCCAAGCCTCGATACAGAGCATTGCGGCTCGGGACATAGGCCTCCATCCAGGCACCATCGGCCACAAGTAGCACCATCATCCTGCCCATAAAATTATACACTTCGGCACGCAGCAAATAGGGAGACTGGACATGGAGCGCTTGGGTGGAACTTTGGCGCTCTTTTCCACTGCTGAAACGCACCTGCGCCAGAGCTTGCATACTCTCGTACTGGTAAGAACGCTCCATAATTGTGTGCATCTGATCGAAGCTGAGTTCGTACTTGGGTACGACAGGTGTGGGGTACGGGGTTGTTCCACTACAGCCTGTAAGAAAAAGTACCAGCGCCAGCAGCACTCCCATGCAATACCGTGCAAGGGTATACTGGAGTCGTGTCTTTTCTGCGACCATAACGATTACAGGGCTTATGGCTCTTGGCATGACGCAGCACTTTCTCTACTTTCAAGATTTAGTTTTAGCCTTAACTGATTGTTATCAGGCTGAATATGCAACGCTTCGAGATATGCGGCTCGGGCCAGTTCCGGATGGTGCATTGCCGCATGGACGTCGCCTAAATGTTCAAGTATCTGCACATCGTCTGGCTGCAGCAGATGCGCCTGCTGTATCTGCTCTAGCGCTGCTGGATAGCGCTCCTGTTTAAAATAAATCCAACCCAGAGTGTCGTAATAAGCCGCCCGCTGTTCCAGCAGCAGCGCCCGTTGCGCCATGTCGGCGGCACGCTCAAGCTGCTTTCCACTCTGAGCATAGATAAACGCCAGATTGTTCAAAGCTTCGGCGTGCTCAGGCTGCACCCGAACAACCTGTTCCAGATAGCGCATTGCGGCAGGGTGATCTCCGCTAACGGCATACAGCAATCCTAGGTGATAGGCAAGATTCTCATCCTCCGGGTATAACTCCAGTCCCCGCAACAGCGCATCTTCAGCGGCTAAGGTGTTTTGCTGCAATAGATACAGATAGCCCAACTTCTGATATATGATTGAACTGCGTTGAATGGGGTTAGGGGTTGAGCTACCCGCCTGACTAGATGGCGGACTAGATGGTGTGTTTATTCCGTGTTCGAGCAATGCCTCCAGGGCTGCACTGGCATCCTGATTATATCCCACCACATGATACAATCCTGCCAGATGCAACAACGCCGACGCATACTCCTGCTGTTCTGAATCTATCTGCTGAAACGCAGCCATAGCTGCGTACCATTGTTCCTGATGTTCGTGCGCCTCTCCCAGCCAGTGCCAAGCCAGTCCGTTAAATTCCAATCCTTCGGCCGCAGCGCGCAGTTCGGGCACTGCCTCGACATACTCGCCTTGGCGTAGCAAAGAATACCCGTACAACAACTGTATGGATGGCCAGATAGATGAGAGCGTGGGCGTGTCATCCTGCTGCGTCAGCGCCGCTTGCAGGACGTCCGCCGCTGCAGCGTAGTTTTTCAAATTAAGCAACAGCTGCGCCTGCAGATACTCAAACTCCAGTCTATTTTCCCCTAGCTGCGCGGCTGCACTGCGATAAAGGCTCAAGGCCCGGGTGAAATTTTCCTGCTGCTCCAATACCTGACCGAGCTCAAAGTATGCCAGGGGTTCATCCGGAGCCAGATCTATCAAGGTCTGGAAGGTCTTTTCAGCCTCGCTCCAAAGCTGCTGGCGCTGTTGAATCCGCCCCAGTTGCAATAGCACCGTCTCTGCCTCTGGCTGCACATGCAAAAAACTCTGTAGATCACGGGCTGCGCGCGCGTAGTCTTGCTGTTCCATATGCAGCATACTCATACGCAGATGTAGCCGTGCCAAGTACGGATGTGCGGCAAAAACCTCCTCTATCTGGGTCAATGCCGCCGCAGGTTTTCCCTCTGTATGCAAAACTTCCGCCAAGAGTAACCGTGCGGGCAGATATTCCGGTTGCAGTTTCAAGGCAAGTTCAATGTGGGAACGTGCCTGTGGATATTCGCTCACCACCAAATTCATACATGCGCGGGCAGCATGATGATATGCCTGCACCGAAGGCTCAGCACACTTTTCGACATAGTTGGTACAATCCTGCGCGTTAGAAACATAGGGCGAAGCCTGTTCGGGCCCAAGCCAGGTTAGGAGAAACTCTCTATATGCGGCCTGCGCTTCTTCACATTTCTGCTGTGACATGAAAATACCTTCACACGCCGCCCTACTATCCTTTTCGTCAGTAAGCCTTGCATCAGCGCCTCCCTTAGGGACAGAACAGCCCCACAGCAACACCAGAAGCAAAAAAATGCCCGTGCGAAGAACTGCTCTGAGCGCTAAATATGGCGGTGAATATGCCAGTGGACATTGTCGACTAGGGCTACCTGAAGTGACAGGGCGCAACATAGGATTTATACTCAAACACATGACTTTAATATACCTTCAGGCAACCGTTGATTGCCAAAACAAGCACTAAAACTCAATCATCACTCAGCATGCTAGACGCCCACACCGGCGCCAATTTTGGGCCATTTCACCTCGCAGGGGCGCGTTTAAACTTGACCACACCCTTGCGCGTGGCTAGTATCGGACCGCGTTTAATTCCGCCACAACCATCGGCGTAAAACCCATTCCACATCCGCTTCTGCGAGCAGACACCAAACGGAGTATATTTCATGGCCATAGCCACAAAAATACAGACATGCATCGAACAGTCTTCCTGGATCCGCAAGATGTTTGAAGAAGGCGACCGCATGCGCCAACAATTCGGGGCGCAGCACGTGTTCGACTTTACCATCGGCAACCCCGCAGTCGAGCCCCCGGCTGCATTTAAAGCAGCCCTGCTGGAGCTGGCCAGCCACCCCATCGAGGGGATGCATCGCTATATGAGCAACGCCGGCTACCCTGAAACTAGAGCTGCAGTGGCACAACACCTGAACAAAGCCAGCACGCAACCGCTGCAAGCAGACCACATCATCATGACCTGCGGGGCTGGCGGCGCTCTGAACGTTGCGTTAAAAACCATCCTCAACCCAGACGAAGAAGTGCTTATTCTGACGCCATACTTTGTCGAGTATAAGTTTTACATCGACAATCACGGCGGCATTCCGGTGGTGGTAAACACCTGCGTCGACACGTTCCAGCCCGACGTAAAAGCGATAACTCGCGCCATCACCCCGCGCACCAAGGCGCTTATTCTTAACTCCCCCAACAACCCCACTGGGGTAATATATGCAGCCGAAGTTCTGGACCAGATAAATGCTGTGCTGCAAGAAAAACAGCGTGAGTTCGGCACCACCATCTATGTGATCTCCGATGAGCCCTACGCAAGACTAGCATATGATAATTCTACGGTGCCATGTATTTTCAACCACGTAACTAATTCGGTGGTTGCGACCTCACACTCCAAGGATCTAGCCCTCCCAGGGGAGCGCATCGGCTACTTAGCACTGAACCCAGCCATGAAAGATGTTCACACCTTCTTCGAAGGAGCAGTCTTCAGCAATCGCGTTCTGGGGTTTGTAAATGCCCCAGCGCTGATGCAACGTCTGGTAGCGGGACTGCAGGACGAAAGTGTGGATATTACCGCCTACGCCCAAAAACGCGACCTGCTCTACTCCCGTCTTAGCAACATGGGCTTCAAAATGGTCAAACCCGAAGGTGGGTTTTATCTATTTCCACAATCGCCGCTTAGCGATGATGTCGCCTTTGTAAAAATGGCCCAGGAAGAGAAAATCCTACTCGTTCCAGGGCGTGGTTTTGGAGCGCCGGGATATTTCCGTATTGCATACTGTATCGATCTGGATATTATCGAGCGCAGTATGCCAGCGTGGGAGCGCCTCGCGCACAAGGGCGGAATAACAAAAAACTAAAGATGAGTCCCAAACACAGGTGACAAAAAGCATAAAGTAGCTATAATTTAGCCAAGAGCAGTAACCAGTAACTGGCTAAATTAATAGGCCGATCTGCATGCTGATCTACCCCCACATAGGGGGCCGCATATAAGTTTTTCTCTCCGGGGCTGGACCCTGCAAATGCAGACCAGACCGTGGGAAGAGGCGTCAGCTCGGAACCTGCGCCGCATAAGTAGCAGAGCGGAGATTCAAACTGACAAAGGTTTTATCGCAGCAAGAACAGGAGTAACAGCGCGTGAATCATACCCGCCTGTTGCACCAAGGCAGAGCGCACACAACCGCAGAAGTTTTAGCCTAGCTACAGGCACTCCTGCTAAATTATGCGCTAAACAATTCAATTTTCCGTACTGTATTCAAGAAGATGCAGAACGACGTATGCAGTCGAGCGAAATTCGCTGCAACTGTAGAAGGTATTGCATGGGTAAAAAAATGTTGATCAACGCAACGCTCTCCGGTGAAGGGCGCGTTGCCATTGTTGAGGATGGCCTCCTCACAGAACTCGATATCGAGGTAGCAGGAAGCGAAAACACCAAGGGGAATATCTACAAAGCCGAAGTGGTCCGCATCGAACCGGGATTACAGGCAGCCTTTGTAAATTACGGGGCACAACGCCACGGATTTTTACAGATTGGTGACATCCACCCCGATCTATGGTCCGCAGGCAATGACGACAGCAAGCCGCGTCCTCCCATCAATGAAATCCTCCGCCGTGGGCAAAAGATCCTGGTTCAGGTAGTAAAAGAAGAACGCAGCACCAAAGGAGCAGCGGTAACCACGGAGCTCTCCCTTGCGGGTCGTTATATGGTTTTGATGGCCAACAGCAGGTCCCGGGGTATCTCACGCAAAATCGAAAAAGACTCCACCAGAAAAAAAATAAAAGAAGTCCTTAAGGGGCTCAATCTCCCCGATGAGATGGGCTATATCATCCGCACCGCTGCCATAGATCAGCCACCGGAAGAACTCAAGCGCGACTTCAACTACCTGTTTAATACCTACAAAAACATCATTGCTCAGGCAGAAAACGCCACCGCTCCAGCACTTATCTACCAAGAATCGAGCCTGGTTCTGCGCAGCGTCAGAGATTACTTCACTCCGGATATGGACGAAGTACTTATCGATGACAAAGATGTCTTTATCCAAACGCGCGAATTCTTCAAAACCGTAATGCCCGATCAAGTTAAACTGGTTAAACTACATCAAGAACGGCGCCCTATCTTCTCGCGCTATCAGATAGAAGAGCAGATTGCCCAACTGACAAGCAATTCGGTCACGCTGCCATCCGGTGGCTCCATTGTCCTAGATCAGACCGAGGCGCTAGTGGCCATCGACGTCAACTCTGGCAAGGTTTCAAGCGAACAGAACATTGAAGCGACCGCGTACCTAGTCAACGTAGAAGCCGCCACCGAGATAGCACGCCAACTGCGCCTGCGTGACTTAGGCGGGCTGATCGTCATCGACTTCATCGATATGCGCCAACGCAAGAACGCGCGTAAAGTGGAAAAAACCCTCGAATTAGCGCTGAAGCAGGATAAGGCCCGCGTAACCCAAGGGCGGATTAGCACCCTGTTTGGCCTGCTGGAGATGAGCCGACAACGCATAAAGCCAAACCTGGGCGCAGCCTCCTACAGCAACTGCCCCCACTGCAACGGCACTGGCCTGATGCGCAGCAGTGAATCCCGCGCCATCAGCTTGTTGCGCCGCATTCAAGCCGGCACCGCCAAGGGTAAAATAGAAAAAGTTGTCGCGACCGTAGCCCTCGATGTTGGTATCACGCTGCTGAATGAAAAACGTTCAGAGCTGCGAGATTTGGAGCTACAGCAGCACATCAAAGTTATTATCAACCCCAGACCCGACTTCCTGTCTGACCAAGTTGAACTGGACTTTATCAAGGATGCCGGCGAACAAGAACTTGGCGCCAGTGAACAAAAAGCGCTGGTGGATTCAAACTTCTCGGATCGCGGGAAAAATTTCGACTTCAGCGACACTGCTACCGGGGTTGATGCTGAAACCGACAACGACGAAGAAAAACTACCTGGGTCCGACTCAGACGCCAAAGCGTCTTCCACCGATTCTACCGAAAACTCGACAGACGAAAGCCCAGACGAAGATCAAAAGGCGGCAACACAACCGAAACATCCCCGCCGCTCCAGACCATCGCGGCATAGACGTCCGCGCACCAGCAGTGGTGAACGCAACAAGGAAAACAACGAGCAATCTGCCCAGCCTGACGCACCGGTCGAAGCAGGACAGGCGCAAGCTTCAGATGCAGATAAGCACGCCACAAGCCAGGACGCTACCCAACACCCAGATACAGCTACAACAAAGAGTGCACAGCAGGGGAACAACACAAACCCCTCTTCCAACGTCCAGCCTGTGGCTACACAAATTGCAGCTAGTACCGCTACCACAGCTGCGCCCAATGGCGGCGGAAATGCCACCAGCACAGAGGGAAAGATCAGTACAGACACTGTAGACGCAAAACCACAGCCAAGAAAAACTGAGGCGACACAAACAGAAAGCGCCGCAACGGATGTCGAGGCAGAAAAACCCAAACGCAGGCGTGCACCCAGGCGTCCCGCAGCAAAGAAAAAAGAGGCTGAGGCTCCACAAGCTGACGCAGCTACAACCACAACTGAAGCGAAAACCGCGGCAAAAACCGTAACGAAAACTGATGTCGCGAGTGAGGAAAAGCCACAAACAAGCGCCGCAACTCCAGCAAAACCCGCTGCAGCGCCGGCTAAACCCACACCTGCACCAACTACAGCTAAACCAGTTGCGGTACCGGCCAAACCCGCCACAGTCAAAGCGGCAGACAGCGCTGCGTCAGAGGTAGCCAAACCTGCGCCAAAGTCCGATTCAGCGCCCGCATCCGCACCTAAAGCAGAGCCTGCACCTAAAGCAGTGCCTGCACCTAAGCTAGCGGCTAAAGCAGAATCCGCACCAGCGGAGAAAACCGCGCCAGAACGCAAGCGGCGCACCACAGCCAAAGCAAGTGCGTCAAGTCGAAGCACAAGCAAAAAAGAGGCTGACTCAGACATCCCTGCAACGACAGAACCCGAAGCAGCAAAAGCCGCAGAAGAGAAAAAGGCGCCTCGCCGCAGAACCACCTCCGCGCGGAGTAAAACAACGACGAGCAAGGCAAAAACAGAAGCAGATAAAGCCGATGTGAGCGTTGCAGATACAACCACTGCCGCAGTAAGCGCAACAACGGAAGAAAAAACGGCGGTAAAGCGAGCCCCACGCCGCACCACAACCAGGCGCACCCCAGCTGCTGCTAAGACTGATGCTGCTAAGACTGATGCCAAAACAAGCACAGTCAAAGCAGATACCGCTGTGAAGAACACTCCGGCGGCAGAAGCTTCTAAGCCTGCGCAAAACTCACAACCGCCGCGCGAAACAGCAGCATCCAAGCCCGCGGTGGAGAAGAAAAGTGAAAACGATGCGTAAATTCCAGATGGAAGTCTCCCTCGTTGGCAACCTCCACGCTACCAAGCGCATATGAAGGTTGAAAATATATAAGATATGACTCAATCACATCGCCCCAGAAAACGCTTCGGGCAGAACTTTCTGCACGACCAGAATGTTATCCGTGCCATTGTCACGGCCGCAAAGCTGGAGCAACACGATAAAGTGCTCGAAATCGGCCCTGGGCGCGGTGCGCTTACCCATCTCATCGCACCGGCTGTAGCCGAAATGCACTTAATAGAGATCGACCGAGATCTGGCGGCGAAATGGGAGTCGCAGCAATATCCTGGCGTACATGTCCACACCGCCGACGCCCTCAAGCTGGATTGGGGCGCGCTGCTAAGCGCGCCGCCATATAAATTGGTGGCGAACCTGCCCTACAACATCTCCAGCCAGATATTGTTCAAGGTTATCGAGCACCGCCACCTTTTTTCTACCTTGGTGCTGATGTTTCAGAAAGAAGTGGCGCAGCGATTGCGCGCCCAACCGGGAACAAAAAATTACGGGATCTTGACAGTGCTGTGCCAACTATGGTTCGATGTCGACCCCGTTATCCAAGTAGGACCGCAGGCATTCACCCCGCAGCCAAAAGTGGATTCAGAGGTATTGCGCTTCCGTCGCCTTGCTGAACCGCGTGCTGTCGTTACTGAACCACTATTTTTTATTCAGGTGGTAAAGGCCGCTTTTGCCCAGCGGCGCAAAACCCTGCGCAACTCGCTGCAAAGTCAGGGATTTGATACAGCAGACCTCGATGCGACAGCCAGCCATATCGGCCTGGATCTGCAACGCCGTGGTGAGACCTTGGATCTAACAGAATTTGCCGCTTTAACGAACACCTTATACACAATCGTACATTCCGCTTGAATTTGCCTTTGTGGCACATAACATCACTCACTCGCCTTACGGCAACATGTATTTGACCGTAAGCCCTAATGTTCAGGAGAAAATAAGTGCAGGAAAAAACGCTCACCGTAAACGGAACACCTGTCAGCCATTTCGATTTTATGAACGCCATGCAGAGCTACGCCATGGAGTTGTACCGTAAAACCGCAGACCAACTTAGTGCTGAAGAGCAAGAGAAGGTGCAAGAGATAGCCGTAGAACGCATCATCGCCCGCGAACTCATCTTTCAGCAGGCTCTAGCTGATGGAGTTGTGGCCAACGATGCGCAAATTCAGCAGGAAACCGCCAATGTAATGCAGAATTTCCCCAGCGAAGAGGAGTTCTACGCTACGCTGGAAAAAGCCGGAGTAGATAAAGATGCGTACTATCGCATGATTCGCCAGGATCTATCCGTCAATATGTTTACTGATCAGAAACTCGCCGATGCTCAAGATCCCAGCGAAGAAGAGATCACCGCGTTTTATGCCGCACATCCGGACAAAATGATTAAACCTGCCATGGTGAAAGCCAGCCATATTCTAGTTAAAGCTGAAAAAGAGAACCCGACCCAAGCTGCGGCTACAATAGATGAACTCAAGGAGAAACTTAACAACGGCGAAGATTTTGCCATTCTGGCGCAGGAGCACTCTGTCTGCCCCAGCAGCGCCAAGGGGGGAGATCTGGGATTTTTTGGCCCCGGTTCTATGGTTAAGTCCTTTGAAGATGCTGCTTTTGCCCTCAAGCCCGGCGAGATAAGTGATGTGGTTCCGACCCAGTTTGGGCTGCATCTCATCAAGGTCACCGACGCTAAGGAAGCACATAAGCTGGAGTACGAAGAAGCCAAACCACAGATTGCTCAGTTCTTGAAAGAGCAGAACGGTGCCAAACTGCTGCAGGAATGGATTGAAGGGCTTAAAAAAGATGCCACGATTGATTTTAGCGCCTAAACACGAGGCCACTGGTGCAGACAAACCCTGAAGCCAGCCGTACACATCATCCTCTGTTCGACAATGCAGCTCTGCGCTGGTTGGCACATACTGCCTCCGCAGAGCTGCAACTTTTTATAGTCGGTGGGAGCATCCGCGATCACCTGCTCAAACGTCCCTGCACCGATATAGATCTTGCAAGCGCTCAGGACCCAACCCTTCTTGCCAAAATGCTGGCGCATGAATTCGACGGGCACTGGTTCTGGCTCGACCAAAAGCGCGGCTACAGCCGAGTGATAATCCCTAAGCCACGCCTGATTCAGTTTGATTTTTCCCCTCTGCGTGCGCCCACGTTAACCGCCGACTTAGCGTTGCGTGATTTTACTATCAACGCCATGGCCGTGGATCTGAAAGAGTTTGAACCGCAGAACCCCACATCCCATGCGCCACATCTTTCTCCACCACAGCCTGAATTAACCATTATTGATCCCCTGGGCGGACAACAGGATTTAACCCAGCGGCGGCTGCACCTGTGCTCTGCCTCCGTCCTGCAAGATGACCCTCTACGGGTACTTAAGGGACTGCGTCACTGTGCGGTCCTCGGGTTTCAATTCAGCGACGAAACCACAAAAGCCGCGACCCTAGCCGCTCCCGGGTTAAAAGACGTGGCTCCCGAGCGTATCCGCAGCGAAGTCGCATCCATGTTCAGCGCACCAGAGCTGCCCGCTTTAGACTATGCCCTGCATACGCTCTACCGCTGTGGCGCCGCTGCCGCCCTGAACTTGCCCCCCAGTAGCGCAGAACACCTGCAGGCTCGAATTGTTCCCGCTCTTGAACAGGGCTTCAAAGCACTGGAGCGATGCGCGCGTATCCCCTATATGGCGCAACGCATCCACTGGTCCGCCGGAGATGAATTCAGTTACGCCAGCCTTGGATTGTTTGCTACCTATCTGCGCAGTTCTACCAGTCTGCAAGGAGCAGATACAACCCTGCCAGCGCAAATGTCCACTCAAGCTGCACCGGCGCTCAAATTGAGCCATAAGGGGCAAGCATGGCTGAACTGGTTTTTACACTGCCCTGCCACTATCCTGGCGCAACTCGAACAGCTACATCCTCGGCGTTATCCCCGCCGCGCCCTGCTGTATCTAGCACACATCAAAGCTCCACTGCCCCATGCCCTCTTTGCCTTGACGTTTTTCTGCAACTCCTCACACGAAGTCGAGCAACTGGCAGAGTTGCATCGCGCCTTCGCCGTATGCAGCAAAGATGGGCGCATCTACTCGCTGCTCTCTGGTGCTGCCATCGAACGCAAATACCCTCAAATTCAGGGAAAAAAGTTGGGTGTATGTCTGGCGAAACTTAACAAAGCAGAATGGAACGGGGAAATAACTTTCGGCGTGGATGGGTGGGAATGGGTAAAAAACTATGCGGCAGAATAACTGCGCAGCGACCTGCTAAGTGTGGTGGCCAAGTCAAGTCAAAGCAAGGATATAGAAAAAGTCAAGTGGACGTCAGAAACAACCAGCATTTCCAACCTGGCCATCAGAACCTGCATAAAGCTCTGACTCCAGAAAGCGCTCCGAAGTTCGAGACCATTAAAAAAGTGGTTGAAGCTATCGGCTGTAAGTTACACGTAACTTACAGCCGAATCCAACCGAAGCTTCAGCACTGCATTGTCCGTAGTGTCCTCTCAATCAGACAAATAATACGTCACTGTAGACACAACCCTTACGTTTTTAATGTGCGGGTTGTTCTTATCCCGTGCGTCAATACTAAACTGTCCCTGTGAGGCTGTTTTTATTTTACCCAATGTACTCTTCGAGTCAGACGCAAATTTTTCTGCCACTTCACGTGCTTTTGTTGTGGCTTCCTCAATCATTTCCGGCTTTACATCGTTTAGACTGGTAAAAAGATATTCCGTTTGTGATTCATACGTTCCACCAGTAAAAACAATCCCTTGCTTGCCTAGCTCTGACAAAGAACCCATTATATTTCTAACTGAACCTATGCTTTTGGAGTAAACCGTTACTATCTGTATAGCGGTATAGCGAAACTCTGCATTTTCTTGTCCCCCATACTGCTGTGCTGATTTGTCGGTAATGGAAGGGGCGGTAAATGTAATTTCTTCTTTGCTAACCCCATTTTTTTCGAGAAATGTTTTTATTTTCTCGGTGCTGTGTTCTATCGATCCATATAATTCTTCGAGTTTATTGCTGGCCTCGGTAAACTGAATAGGCCAAATAACAATATCTGCCGCGCATTCTCTTTCAGACAGCCCTTTAACTGTGACGGTACGCTCGTACTCTTTGAACTTAATTGCGGCGTTTCCCAAGAGATACCCGAGTGAAGCGAGGCCAATAAATATACATAATCCCAGAATTAATGCACTAGTTTTGCTATTTTCCAGCATCAAACCCTCCTTTTCTGCATGGTGTTCCAACTAAGCGTAGTTCCACTTTACATGGGCGACTGAGCCCACGCTAGCCAAAACTGCTGGAAGATTAAACTTCGGCGAAAGCTCAATATGAAGCAGCTACATGCGCATAGTAATATCCGCGCATCTCGACCTTGAACTCACCATCCCACAAACCCATCCCAGTTTTCACTTTGCTACATCATTGCCAACCAAAGCGTCGGATGTAGTAGCGCTTCATGAGCGAGGTCAGCATGGCGTAGCCAAACAAGATTCCGGCAAGCCATATAAAGTAGGTCCAAGGCAGCGCCTGCAGCTTAAAGTAGTCGGCAAACGGACCCATCGGCAGAAACACACCTATGGCCATAATCAGCAGGGTCATGGCAGTCAGAGGCCACGCGGCGCGGCTTTCGAGGAAGGGGATTTTGGGCGTACGG
>JAQUDG010000136.1 GCA_028685815.1 Desulfuromonas sp. | reverse complement strand
GGGGGGGGGGGGGGGGGGAATCTTTGGGACGGGAAGAAACAGGCGGTTCCTTGCATTCAACTCCTAAAAGTCGCTGCGAATTCTTCGGGTTGGATCTTTAGCGTATAAGTAAAGTAACAAAGTTGAGAACAATGGGGATGGTGATAATCCCTGCCAGGGTACCGATACTCAGCATCGCCGCAGCCTTTTCTGGGCAGCTCTCGAACTTTACATTGAGCAGATAGGCCATGATCGGCCCTGGCATGGCGGCGTTAAGAATAATGATCCCTTCAGTGGTTCTGTGTCCGAGCGCCACCAACGGATCCATGCTGGGGTCAACAGGAATCCATCCCAGCGCGCGAAAACTGAACACCAGCCCAAAGGCTAATAGAGGGCCGACAATAATCCGCATCGATGCGCCTGGAATGCCAACCTTTAGGGTGTTGGTGATTTTTGTCTCGCTGATGGAATAGCCGAGATTAACAATCAAAAGCGGGATGGTGCCGAGGGCTATCATGTCGATACCTCGGTTGAGGATATTAAAGGCTTGGGTCGCGACTACTGGAGCCGAAAACGTGGTGGTTGACACAATAATACCGAGAACAGTCGCGTACAACGCTGGTATCTTGAGAAACTGGCGCATGTCTGTTCTGCCGCTGACCAGGAACACCCCAAAAGAATATAGCAGCATGATATTGACTGTGTGAAAGAGGATGGATTTCGACAAGCCATCGTTTCCAAATAGCAGCAGGGCAATCGCCAGAGAGATGTTGCCGGTGTTCATAAAGATTATCGGTAGGCAATACCCATTTTCCGCTACCTTGACTCGCCTCTTGACGTAAAAGGCCAGAGGAATCATCGCTGCAATCAGAAGAACCGCAGCGCCCCCAATAACAGCAAACTCCTGCAGATCAAAACTACGCCTGTGCAGGGATGAAAACACTAGGCACGGGGTGAAGAAATAATAGATTACGTTCGATATGGTCTTTTGGTTCAACTCCCGGTTGGTGTCAAGCTTCCCCAGGATAAAACCGAGCAGTGCAATGGTGAATGATGGGAGTACCGCGCGAACAATCAGGAACAGTTCAGGAGAAAAGATAGTCATGTTCGGTCTGCCTTAATCGAAAAAAATAAACGCTGCGGTAAAAAAGAAGACCACACAAAGCGTAACCATGGCACCGAGCGTACTGGCCAGCACCGTGGCCGCGTCGCGTTGCTATACCGTTGGATTGCCCGAGGCATCGAGCCTTAGCGTATGGTGCGAGGAAGGCATGGCAGCACTAATGACAATAATTGCCTCGGTGGTACGCTGGTCGATAAAGCCCAAAATATCATAGCCTTTTTCAAAATTGAGCCATCCGCTCTGGCGGTAAAGGTAAATCAGCATAAAGGCGAAAACCGGGGCGCCAACGATCCGAATCAGAGCGCCGGGTACACCTTTGAGAACATCTGCGAGGGGAATCCGCCCAAGGGGATACCCAAAACTAATTATTAACAAAGGAAGTGCGCCAAGCCCGGTCAAGTCGATCCCTTTTTCCGAGAGCCAGGCCAACTCTTCAAAAGCCGCAGGGATTGGAAGCGTTACCGCCGCACAGACCATCCCCAAGAGCGCCGTATACAGGGACGGGATTTTTAGAAACTGGCGCCAAGTAACCTTCCCTTCCGTCAGGAATGACCCCAGCGTATGGGTCAACAGCAACATGAAAAGGTAAAAGTAGATCGCTTTTGCCAGCCCCTGGTTACCAAAGAGGATAAAGGCTAAAGGGAGCAGGAGCGAAGCGCTACTCATGAAGATTGTGGGGAGGAAGTTTGTTTCCTGTTGCTTGCGCGCTGCCCCCATAAGCAGAAACGAGAGCAAGGTTATCCCCACGGTCAGAAGGGTTGCTGCCGTGCCGATCTGGGCAATCTCTTTAAGGTCAAACGGATGCCGATGCAGGGATGAAAAAATCAGGCACGGCAGAAAAATCTGCTGGGTCAGCTTGTCGAGAGTCCGTTGGTTTCTGGACTGATCCCAACGACCGATTACCACCCCCACGACTACAATCAAGACTACGGGGATGATGCCGCGGAGCCACATTAAAATCTCAAGGCTTGATACGGATGCTAGGTATGCTTGCAGGGTCACGAGAATGCCTTTACCTGATGATGGTCGAGAGCGAAAGCAATTGCAGGGGAACGTTAACCCCCAGCATGTCAGCGGTTTTAAGATTGATGCTGATTTTCAGGCTTGGCACGGTCTGGATGGGTACATCGCTGGGATGCTTGCCGCCAAACACCTGCAAGGCGTTAAATGCCGCAAGTTGGCCTAACTCGTAATAGTCCGGCCCTAAAGACATCAAGGCCTCGTTTTCTCTGACCATTTCAGGAATTATGGCAATGGTTGGGATGCGATGTTTGTTGAGCGTTTCCATAATATCGTTGGCGTTGGCCTTGATAAAAGAGTCGGACGGAAACATAACCGCATCAACCTTTGAGTTGACAATCAGCTTCAGCGCCTCGGGGATATCGGCTGTATTTTGTACCGTCACGTCGATAACTTTAAAACCAAATTTTTTGCGGATTTTTTCCACATCCGCGCGCTGATATCTGGGGGCAGGGTCATTTTCGTTATACACAAATGCAAGCTTGCGGATATTCAACACGAGAGCCAGCGTCTTGAAGGCACTCTCCATCGAGACCATGTTGGACGCGCCGGTGGCATTATTGCCGGAATGTTCCCAAGTCGCGGCGACGTTGGCTTCAATAGGACGCTGCACCACGTTGAATATGATCGGGGTATCCTTGATCTTTGCTAGGGCGACCTGGGCTGCCATGGTTCCAAAGGCGTAGATCATGTCATACTGGAGTGTATCCAACCCAGCGATGATCTCTTGC
Source organism: Desulfuromonas sp. (assembly GCA_028685815.1). Classification (GTDB taxonomy): domain Bacteria; phylum Desulfobacterota; class Desulfuromonadia; order Desulfuromonadales; family Desulfuromonadaceae; genus JAIVHC01. Next base: position 3,207 of record JAQUDG010000136.1, on the reverse strand, counting down.
AGACGTTCCTTGCTTTGAGCGGCATCGAAAGTAGTAAATTGAACGTCATATTCAGCTGCTGCCGCCAACGTTTCCCGAAAGCCCTGTTCGGAAGGGGTTTCCCCCCTAAACAGGATCATCGCGACATTGCGCTTTTCTTTCGTCGCGGCCTGCGCTTGAGAATAATCAAAAAAAGTGCAGAACAGTGGGCAGAGTAATGTGCATAACAATATGCGCAGAGGCACAATAGAACATATCTGCACGAAACGGCTGCGCGCGCCTGTGCGTATCACTCTTGAACTCCCTTGTATTTGATCGCCAGCATGGTTACATCATCCGACTGCGCTGCTCCGTTTGCATGCAGTTGAACTTCGTTGCGAATGGCGTGCACCAACTCTTCCATGCTATTTGCGGTTCTGCTCTGCAGCGCATCGAGCAAACGCGCTTCACTGAATAGCTCTAACTGCGCGTTTGTGGCTTCGGTCACTCCATCGGTATACAGAAAAAGAGTATCGCCAGGATGCAAGATAAGAACCTCGTTCGTATACTCCAAATCAGGCATTGGACCTAGTACAATTCCTGGCTTGATCGTGAGATAGGCAGACCCTTGTTGCCGCACGATAATGGGAGGGTTATGCCCGGCATTGGCAAGTTGGACCTCCCCAGTGCGGGTGTCGAGTATGGCCAGAAATACCGTAACAAACGTGCAGCTGTCGTTGCCGTCGGCCAGAATATTATTAACCTCTTCCAGTACTTTTTCGGGGGAATAGCCGCGCTGGGCCTCGGTTTTCAGCAAGGTCTTGGCCACCATCATGTAAAGCGCGGCGGGTACTCCCTTATCGGCAACATCGGCGATAAGAAAGCACAGCCGGTCTTTGTCTACAAAAAAGAAATCGTAGAAATCGCCCCCAACCTCTTTGGCTGGATCCATGGACGCATAAATTTCAACTTCTGGGCGGTGGGGAAATGCGGGAAAAACCCGGGGGAGCAAGCTAACCTGGATATCGGTGGCCACCTTGAGTTCACTCTGGATACGCTCTTTGGCTGCGGTGGTTTCGGTCAGATCACGAATGTAATTCGATAGATCCTCAGCCATCCGGTTAAAGGTCTCACCTAGCTGTTGGATTTCATCGCCGGTTTTAAGTAACAAGCGGTGGGCAAGATTGCCGTCACCGATAATTTTGGCTCCTTGCTCAAGCTCCATAATCGGTGCGGTAATGCGCTCTGCCATTCTGCGGGAAACCAACATCACCCCAGCCAGCATCGACAGAAACACCAACCCGAGCACCGCCATAGCAAGCGCAACTTGGCGATAAATCTGACCACTAACCACTTGAGCCTGAGCCAGCAGCGCCTGTTCTGTGGGGCGGATCTGGGCAAAGACATTCTCCACCGGGAGCGCAAATAAGACGGTCCAACCGGTAGTGCGGATCGGAGCATAAGCGACAAAACTGTCTTGCTCCCCCAATATCCCCCGCAGAATGCCCGGGGTTCCAGAGGTAAGAAGCTGATCAAACACCGGCATGGCTTGTTGGTCATCAAAGGAGAAATAGTCCTCGTTCTGTTTCTCTCCCCAGCGGTTGCTGTCAGTTACCAGACCTTCGTGCGCCAGAATCCGGCGATCGCGAGAAATCAGGTAGGCCCTCCCCTGATTGTTGATCCGCATCTTGATGATCCGTTCCTGAATGGTGGTCAGCGGCACATTCAGCCCAATTACCGCCACGACTTTTTCATCTTTTATGACCGGGGCAGAACAGTTCACCCTCAGATTTCTGGCAATGACCCCCACATATGGCTCACTCCATCCCAGCGTGTTGCTCTGCAATGCTCGGTTAAACCAGTCCCGAGTCCTAACATCGTAGGCGGCAACAATGTTTGGCGACCAGGGAAGACGACGGAAAAGCCCCAGAGGGGTGGCGACGTTGCAGTCGTTGATGTTGGGGTTGCTTTTCACTACGGAACTGACAATTTCGTCCATTTTCGCGGATATTTGCAGCTCCGTGGCAACAAGAGCAAGCGGAACATCTTGGGGGATCTGCCACACCGATGCTGTCTCTGGTGCATCAGGTTTTTGCGTAATTGAATAGGAGCGTTTCTGCGGGTACACATCGGGTGTTTTCCAGATCCGTTCGGCGCTATCCACCAGAATTTTCAGGTCGTTTTCCACTTCGCGGAACTGACTATTGATAAAAGCCGCCTGGTCCACCGTAGCCTTGAGCAAGCCCTCTTGGGTTAATGACTCTAGCGAACCTTTGCTGATTTCTAGCAGATCTTGACTAAGCTCTAACGTACCTCGCAGCGATGATTTCCCTACGCTGACCATGCCCCACAACGCAACCATGCCGAAACAGACCAGCGAAATGGTCGCAGTGCCCAGTAACGCATACAAAATGCGAGTTTTAATGGTTTTGGGATGAAAGCGTTTAAAGAGCATTATTAGTTAACCTCGGGCGTGGGGTTAGAATGACGAGCGTGATTAAAGAGCGGGGTTGTTAGAACCATTGGGAGCATGTTACGCCCTTCCATCCCACAACTCCACTTTGCCAAGTTAAGATACTTCCGTTACAGACGCACCGAATCTTCATCCATTTTTGTTACAACTTCGTTTACGAAATTATACAGCACCACCTTGGTTTCCGAAGCGGCATCATCCGCTTGCGGAGTTATGATGAGAAAATGCATGGTTATTTCGTTTTTAAGCGATTCTTTATAATCAATCCATGTGCCTGAATTGGCATAGAGGGTTTTTTCTCCCGCTAGGTTTTGTGACGCTACAATTTTGGCTTTATGGGTGTGTCCGAAAATGACGAGCTTTTTATCCGAGATGGGATTCTTGAAATACTGGGTGTCTGCCATGCTATCAGTCAGCGCATTTATGGCAGCCCCTGGAATTGCCCTTGTGACAGGAATAGGAACGGGGACATTGTTGAGTTCACACCGCTGTTGCCATGTATCTTGCACCCCAGCGTAGAGGTCAACATCAATCAACCCTCCAGCCTCGGCTTGAAAAGGGAGCAGATCATTTACCGAATATGTAGCGGTAAAGCCATTAACATTTGTCACTATCAGCTTTTCTACAAATGTATTTTCTATAGGGAACATTTCGTCCAGCACAAATCTCCAAAGCTTGTAATACAGATATAATGCATCCTGACTGTCTCCCCCGGCAGCATTCTGCGTGACCATTGGCACTTCGTTGTCTGACTCACTGCACTTTTGCACCGCATG
>JAQUDG010000029.1 GCA_028685815.1 Desulfuromonas sp. | reverse complement strand
TTCAACGCTGTCCTGGTTAAAGGGCGCGCCAACTACCTGTGCTTGCGCCGTCTGCAGCAGGCCATGCAGGAAACCGATTTATTCAGCCTCAATGCCTCCAGGCAGCTCAAAGAATTGCACGAGTGGGGACAGAATAGCCACAACGGCAGCAGGGACGAACTGACCTTCTCCCCCGAGGGCGGCGTGTGGAATGAAGTGTGTTGTGAGATGGACCAATGCCCACGCACCCGCTGCTCCCATTATCAGAGCTGCTTTTTCCACCGCGCTCGGCGCGAGGCCGCGAAGGCAAACCTGCTGGTGTCCAACCACGCCCTACTCCTGGCAGATTTGGCGGTACGCGCCGAAACCGGCAACTACAGCAGTGCTGCAGTATTACCAGTATATGCACGCATAATATTTGACGAAGCCCATCACCTTGAAGACGCCGCCACCAATAGTTTTGCTATCAGGCTCAGTCATTTCAGCTTTGGTGGCGCCCTGAGACGCCTCATCCACCCACGCAAGGCAGAACGCGGCCACATAGCGCGCTGGGCGGCCATCCTCGCGCGGGAGCTCCCAGCGGAAGAGGATCTTCTGTACGCTCAGCTGCACTCCCTACTAGACGAAGCCAGCACACTGTGCCGCCAACTGATGCAGCGCAACGCCGAGATATTCGACGGACTCACGCGTGCTGTTAGCGAAGAAAACACTGACGACGCAGAACGCCGCATGCCGTGGCGCATAACCAAAAGACACGCACAGGACCCTACTTGGCAGCGTTTCGTTAGCGAACTACCTGAACTCGGGCGGAGCGCACGTCAAATAAACGCTATTATCACCCACATCTTTAAAGTGGCCGAAAACCTGCCCGATGGGATAAGTGAAAAGCTCGCAGCTGCCTCTACCGATCTTGCTGGCTTGAACAATCGCCTCGCGACCATGGCAAACGAGCTAGACACATTTTTATCTGTGCATGAAGAGCTCTGCACCTGGATAGAATTGCGCAAGGCTGGGGGGCGCCGCCGCGAAGATACCATGTGGCTCAATGCGGCTCCAATTGAAGCCGCCTCAATCTTGCACAAGCACCTGTATGAGCGTTTTAAGTCGGTAGTGATGACCAGTGCGACCTTGAGCGTGAACCGCAACTTTAAGTACTTCCATCAGCGCAGCGGAGTCGCACTATGCGCGCCGCAGCGATGCATGGAAGTACAGCTCGACTCCCCGTTTGACTTTGCCCATCAGGCGCTCATCGCGGTGCCCTCAGACCTGCCCGCACCAAGCAGCGCCACCTACGCAGCGGCAATTGCGCCGGTGATTGAACACAACATTGTAACCGCGCAGGGGAATACCTTTGTTTTATTTACCGCCTACAGTCTGCTCCAGCAACTGTATCAGGCCCTCGAGCCCTCGTTGTTTGCGCAGGGGATAACCTCCCTATGCCAGGGGCAGACGTCCAGGCATCAGCTGCTGGAACGCTATATCAGCAATAAAAATCAGGTTTTATTTGGTACCGATTCATTCTGGGAAGGGGTTGACGTCCCGGGCAAAGATCTCGAGCTTGTAATAATTACGCGCCTCCCCTTTCGGGTTCCTACCGAACCGATCCAAGTGGCTCGTAGCGAAGCCCTGGAGCGCGCCGGCATCGATCCGTTCATGAACCTCACCGTGCCTCAGGCGGCCATCAAGCTCAAGCAGGGATTTGGGCGTCTCATCCGCCATCGGGACGACCGGGGGGTGGTGATAATTCTGGACAATCGCGTCAGCACCAAAGGATATGGACGTATCTTCCTCAACTCCCTGCCCCCAGCCGCACGCATTGTCGCACCTCAGGCCGAAATACAAGAGACCGTCAGGGGGTTTTTTGCTGCGCGTGATGATGGAGATTAGTGTTAACATGATTTCAGGCCACGGAGTTGCGGCATCACTGCCTGCAAAATTACCCCTCCCCTGAAAAAATCCACTACTGTCCATTCCGCATGTGGATAAATGTATGCTATAAACAGCAACTGCACGTAGTATTCACCAACCAACGTTCAACACAACCCTCATGTGCACTATCGGGAATGACACTATAATGAAACTTCCGTCCAAGACACCGTATCTATTTCGCGCCCTTTTGCTCATGGCAAGCCTGCTGATTTTCTTGGCCAGCGCTCAGGCGGTACCCTTTCAGGAAAAACCCCTAGATCCGCAACGGGGCAAACTCCTTGGCTTCATTGTCTCCCAACACCTGACCCAACAACACTACAATCATGCGCCGCTGGACGATGACTTGTCCCGCGCTGCCTTTGACCTGTACATCAAACAGCTCGACAACCAGAAGCGTTTTCTGCTGCGTGAAGATGTGCAGATGCTCGGGGCTTACAAAACCTACATCGACAACGAAATCCGCCGGGGCAATATCCATTTACCCCTGTACAGTGCACGAATCATGGAGAAACGCATCCCAGTTCTGGCCATTGCGGTGCAGGAGTTGCTACAAACCCCCTTCGACTATGAGCGCGATGAAACCCTGGAAACAGATCGGGACAAACTTGACTTCTGTAACAACCAGGAAGAGTTGCGCGAGCGCTGGAGAAAAACCCTCAAGTACCAAACAGCCAACGCCTACCTCGACTTAAAAGATGAGCAGACTCAGCTGGCAAAAAACCCCGAGGGGACAACTCCCAAATCCACCGTTACCCCAGACACCTCAGACGCTGAACTGCGGACTCAGGCCCGCAAAAAAGTAGCTGAACGCTACCAGCACCTGTTTGCGCGCATGGAGAAGGTTTCTGAGAATGATTTTTTCGACCGCTACCTCAATGCAATAGCCAACGCTTATGACCCACACAGTGCATATATGCCTCCCGAGGCCAAGGAAGATTTTGACATCCACATGCGGGGGTCTCTGGAAGGGATTGGGGCGACGCTGCGCGAGGATGGTGGTTATATCAAGGTAGTGAACCTGATTCCCGGTGGGGCAGCCCAGCAGCAGGGGGGCCTTGCCAGTGAAGATATCATCCTTAGCGTTAGCGAAGGACAAGACGGTGAACCCGTTGACATCACCGACACCAGAATTCGCGATGCAGTCAGCCTTATCCGCGGGCCTAAAGGCACTACCGTCAAGTTGCATATAAAGAAACCTGATGGCACCCAGCACATCATCGCCATCAAACGTGACGTAGTGCAGATCAAAGACGCATTTGTTAAATCTACGGTGGTAGACGGCCCTAACAACACCCACTATGGGTATCTTAAAATACCCAGTTTCTACCGCGACTTTCACCAGAAAAACGGCAAGGGGCGCAATGTGACCGACGACACCCGCGTTGAACTAGAGAAAATGGTTCGAGAGGGAGTCTCTGGCCTGATTATCGACTTGCGCAACAACGGTGGCGGCTCCCTTGGTGATGCAGTCGACACCACGGGATTGTTCATCAAGAAGGGGCCAGTGGTTCAGGTACAAGACAGCAATCAAGATATAAAGGTTATGGAAGATCCTGATCCACATATTGCCTACACGGGTCCAACGGTAGTGCTGGTAAACAAATTCAGCGCCTCTGCATCGGAAATTCTTGCCGGAGCTCTGCAGGACTATCGCCGCGCGGTGATAGTGGGCAGCGAACATACGCACGGCAAGGGGACGGTGCAGGCAATGATCAACCTCGATACCAATCTGCCCATGCGCAATATGGACAAATACAAGCCCCTAGGAGCCCTCAAGATAACGGTGCAAAAATTTTACCGCGTCAGCGGTGCCTCTACCCAGTATCGCGGCATCGAACCTGACATCGTCCTGCCTGACCGTTTTGCCGCCATAGAGAGTGGGGAGCGCCACTTGGACTACTCGTTGCCTTGGGATACCATCCCCAGCACCCTGTACCAACCCGTAGTCGACACGCTACCGCTCGAAGAATTGCGTCAGCGCAGCGCCAAGAGAGTTCAGGCCAGCAGTGAATTTCAGAAAATCATCAATCTAGAGGCCAAAACCCGCGAGCGGATCGCCAACACAAAGCAGAACCTGTTACTCAGCACGATACTTGCGGAACGCGAAGAGATGCAGGACAAGGATGACACCCTGGGACACTCTGGCATGGATAACGTCGATACCGACGAAGATGACACCCAGTGGTACAAGCACCTGACTGAAGATCCGTATGTGATTGAATCGGGCCACATTCTTAATGACATAACCGAATTGATGCATTAACCTTGCAAGCCAACTTCGCGCATACTTACCACCCTTGCATATATTCCCGGTGGCGCTCTGCAGCGGCGCAAGCTGCCTGCCCTTGAACTGAGCAGATAAACCAACCACACCAAAAAAGGTGTGAAGAAGCAGACGTAGAAACGCTGGAAGTTGATATTGCAAAGGGCTTGCTATCGGACCGTTGCTATGGAGTGAATAATGGCGGAATACTCAATTTTAATCTCTGCAACAGTGCAGGACCTGCTCCAACTCGACAACGCTTTTGCGGCGCAGGAAGGGTTTGACCTGCTGGTCGCAGCAGACCTGCCCGCGCTGCTGACTCTGGCGCGGGAGCGCAAGCCCAGTGTTATCTTCATCACCCCATACGACTCCGCAACAGACGGTTCCACCGAATGCTGTTGCCACCTCGCCAAAAACGATCCTGAAATCGGAGAGATCCCGGTCATTGCCATCGTGGATGGCAAGAACAAATCGCACCGCCTCCTGTGTGGACAACAAAAGCCAGATGACATTCTATTTACCCCTTTGAACACCCATCTTTTTCTGGCCTCGGCTAGACGCGTCCTAGGCTTACCCCATCGTGCCTTCGATCGGGTCCAAACCAGCCTGCGCGTCGAGTTTGGTTCAGAACGTAATGCACTGCGCCCTGCTTGTGCCTTCAATCTCAGCAGCGGCGGGATATTCATCGCAGTCGAATCCAAGATCGACATCAACTCCAGAATCGTAGTCAAACTGGAAATCCCTCAAAGTGACGCACCCATCTTCTGTGAAAGCATTGTCACTTGGATCAACACCAGCATCAACCCGCAACAACCCGAGATCCCCGCCGGAATTGGACTACAGTTTTTGTCCCTGAACGCCAACGATCTGTTCGCAATTCGCAGCTTTATAAATGAATACGCCCAGAACAGCTAAGCACCGTCTGCGTCCTATCTGCGGCGCAACAAATGGGCGGGAACTATTGACATAAAGGGTTAGACCATCGTATTACTTACTGTCGCGCAATCTTGCGTACGCAATGCCCGTGCAGACATCTGTACAGATACCCAAGTATGCGCATATTCAAGGGATCCTGGTTGAGATTATCAGGCTCATGCAATGCCGCGCCCGCAGCACTTACCTAAAGTGCTGCGGGCAGGCCTTGTTATTTTATTTCAAATCTGGGGAGGTTACACATGGAATGGATTACAATGGTTAGGGCAGGCCCGAAAACATGCAATTGCGCCACAATCAACTACGTCTCTTCTTCCATGCAGCGGCAGTCAGATGACAGAGCCGTTGCGAAAGGTTGAACACGGATTGATTCACAACCCTTACAAGGAAAGTGCATTGAGATGATTAAAATTAACAAGGGGCTGGATCTGCCGATAAGCGGCATTCCAGAACAGAAAATTTCTGACGCTCCCGCAGTCAAGTCGGTGGCCATTCTTGGCCCAGACTATGCTGGCATGAAGCCGAGCATGGCGGTTAAAGTGGGAGACAAGGTAAAACTCGGGCAACTGCTGTTTGCCGACAAGAAGAATGAAGGCGTTAAATACACAGCTCCTGGTGGCGGCAAAGTTGTCGCTATCAACCGTGGAGCACGCCGCGTTCTTGAGTCGGTAGTTATCGAGTTGAGTGGTAAAGAGGAGGAGGTTTTCGCCGCCTTCAAGGAAAAGGATCTCGAATCCATCGAGCGCGAGAAGGCTGTCACCAATCTCGTCGACTCTGGCATGTGGACGGCGTTACGCACACGCCCCTACAATAAGGCACCAGCCGTTGACTGCGAGCCCAAATCTATCTTTGTCACCGCCATGGACACTAATCCGCTGGCGGCCAAAGCCGAGTGGTTGATAAAGGACGAGGAACAAGCCTTTGCCAATGGACTCAAGGTACTTACCCGCCTGACCGCAGGCGCGGTGTATGTGTGCCAGAAACCTAACGTCATCATGCCCCAAGTACAAGGGGTGACTTACGCAGAGTTTGATGGCCCGCACCCTGCTGGATTGCCCGGCACCCATATCCACTTCCTCGATCCGGTGGATATCAACTCCTGCGTGTGGCACATCAACTATCAGGATGTCATTGCCTATGGCAAGTTCTTCATCAGTGGCAAAATCCCGGTGGAGCGGATCATCGCCCTTGGCGGTCCGGGGGTAAAAGAACCCCGCCTGCTGCGTACCCGCATCGGTGCTAACCTCAATGAGATTTGCGCCGGTCAGATCAAGGACGGAGAGCAGCGCATTGTCTCTGGCTCCGTTTTAAGTGGCACCAACGCCGCAGACTCGCTGGCGTTCCTCGGTCGTTTCCACCTACAGGTAACCGTGCTGCCAGAAAAACGTGACCGAGAACTGCTGGCATCACTTACTCCTGGCGAAGATCGCTTCTCCATCAAGCGTGTTTTCATGAACGCTTTTACCGGCGGACCCACTGCAGACATGAACACCAGCACCTACGGACGTCCGGGCAACATATTACCTATAGGTTCATTTGAAAAAGTGATGCCTCTCGATTTCATGACCAACTATCTGTTGCGGGCTCTGTGCGCTGGCGACACCGATGAGGCCCAGAAACTTGGCTGTCTTGAACTAGCCGAGGAAGATCTGGCGTTGTGCACCTTTGCATGTCCGGGCAAGAACGATTTCGGCACGGTATTGCGTGAGGCACTAACCATCATTGAGAAAGAGGGATAAGACCGTGAAATTACTCGACGATATGAAACCTCACTTTGAGAATGGCGGGAAATGGGAAAAGTATTCCGCCGTCTATGATGCTATAGACACGACCCTGTACTCCCCGGCAACGGTTACTAGCGGTACAGTACATGTGCGCGATAGCATCAACCACAAGCGGGTGATGAGCATCCTCATGCTGGCACTGCTGCCTTGCATTCTCATGGCTATGTGGAACAGCGGATATCAAGTCAACCTCACCCTGGCACAAATGGTAGGTGCAGATGCACTGACCGGGCTGAGCAACCACACTTCTATCTGGGCCAACATGCTTAAGGGTGCCTGGATGTTCCTGCCTGTTCTCCTCATTGTACTTATCACCCAGGGAATCTGGGTTGCGGTATTTGCTTCCATGCGCCAGCGCCCCATCGACGCTGGCTTTTTGGTTACAGCTACCCTGATCACGCTCCTCATGCCCCCTACCGTCCCCCTGTGGCAAGTGGTTCTGGCCACTTCCTTTGGTGTGGTTATCGGGCGCGAAATTTATGGCGGCATCGGCATGAACTTCCTCAATCCCGCGCTGGTAGCCTGGGTGTTCCTAGCCATGGCTTACCCATCCTCCATGTCTGGCGACGCCGTGTGGACTGCGGTTGACGGCTATACGGGTGCAACCCCGTTGGGGATGGCTCTGGCTGACGGGGTTTCAAGCCTCAGCAGCGCTGGCATTACCTGGAAGGCAGCTTTTCTTGGCACCATCCCCGGCAGCATGGGCGAAACTTCCGCACTGGCCTGCCTGCTCGGTGCCATTATTCTTCTGGTCACTGGCATTGCTAGCTGGCGCATCATTACATCGATCGTCATTGGCGTTGTGGTTATCTCCTCGATTCTGTGCCTGTTCGACTCAGGGGCGATGAATCCGGCCTGGCACCTGGTACTCGGCGGACTTGCTTTCGGCGCAGTATTTCTGGCTACGGATCACTCCTCGGCAGCACTGACTATTAAAGGTCAGTGGATCTATGGCCTACTCATCGGCTCTTTGGTCGTGCTGGTGCGTGTATTTAACCCCATGATGCCTGAGTGCGTAGGGATGGTTATCCTGTTCGGCAACGTCACCGCTCCCCTGATTGACCGCCTTGTCGTGAACGCACATATCAAGAAAAGGATGTTGCGCCATGTCTAATGACTCAATTCTAAAAACATTCCTGGTCACATTTTCGTTGTGCGTTGTGTGCTCGGTGCTGGTTTGCATGGCAGCCCTAGTGCGCATCGACCGCGAAGCGTATAACCAGCTACTCGAAACCCGCACGACGGTTCTAGCCGCAGGCGGATACGATGATCAACTCGCTAAAGGTGCATCAGCAGACGAACTGTTCGCCAACTTCGAAATGAAGGTAATCAACCTTGATACCGGTGAAATCGCTACTGAGATAGACCCGGCAGAGTTCAACCCCAAAACTGTTATGGATAACCCAGATACGGTGGTTGCTATCCCGGCAGCGTTCGACATCGCCAGCATTAAGCAACGTCCAAAATTTGTGCGCGTATTTATCGATAATAGCAAAGAGCAAATTGTCGTGCCCGTCAGTGGACCTGGAATGTGGGGCACCATGGCTGCTTACATCGGGGTTAAGAATGATGGAACCACCGTCAACGGCCTGAAATTCTACCAACATTCTGAAACTCCTGGCCTTGGATCAGAGATCGAGAGACCCAAGTTCCAGAATCAATGGATTGGCAAAAAACTCTACGGCAATTCAGGCAACCTCGCCATCAAAGTGGTTAAAAACGGAAGATTTGACCCGAACGGCGCAGACGCAGTGCACACCATCGACGGTCTTGCCGGAGCAACAGTTACCGGAGACAAGGTTCAAGCGATGGTGCAGTACTGGTTTAGCGACCACGGCTATGGCAAGTTTCTGGCTAAATACACCAAGAGCAAGGAGTAACTATTATGGCTAACGCAAAAGACGCCCTGTTGGATCCGTTGTTTAACAACAATCCTATAGCGCTGCAGATCCTTGGGATCTGCTCAGCCCTGGCGGTCACTAATAAAATGTCCACGGCACTGACCATGTCCGTCGCTGTAATCTTGGTTACGGGCCTCTCTAACGCCTCTGTCAGCGCCATTCGCAATCATATCCCTAACAGTGTCCGCATCATCGTGCAGATGACGATAATCGCCACCCTGGTTATCATTGTCGACCAGATGCTCAAAGCCTATGCCTACGAGATGAGCAAGCAATTGTCCGTCTACGTTGGTCTGATCATCACCAACTGCATCGTAATGGGACGCACCGAAGCTTATGCCATGAAAAATCCGGTGTATGAGAGTTTACTTGACGGTATCGGCAACGGCTTAGGCTATTCCCTGATACTGCTTATCGTTGCCTTCATACGCGAACTGTTCGGTTCTGGCTCTATCTTCGGCCTTACCATTCTCAACCCAGCTAACAACGATGGATGGTATGTAACCAACGGCTTGATGCTACTCGCCCCGAGTGCCTTCTTTTTGATTGGCTTTATTATCTGGGGGCTGCGCACCTGGAAGCCTGAACTCCAAGAATAGGATAAAATGTCATGGCACATTATTTCACCATATTTTTCGATTCTGTCTTTGTCGACAACATTGCCCTGACCTTTTTCTTGGGCATGTGCACCTTTATTGCGGTATCAAAAAAAGTTGATACGGCAATTATGCTCGGTATCGCCGTTGTCGCCGTTAACTTTATTACCGTTCCGGTAAACAACATCCTTTACAACGTCCTGCTCAAAGAAGGGGCGCTGTCGTGGGCGGGATATCCTGAACTGGATCTGAGCTTCCTTGGTCTCATAACCTACATCGGAGTTATCGCGGCCATTGTTCAGATTCTGGAGATGTTTCTGGATAAATATTTCCCTGCCCTGTACAACGCTTTGGGGATCTTCCTCCCCCTGATCACGGTAAACTGCGCCATTATGGGTGCGTCCCTGTTCATGGTAGAGCGCGACTATAACTTCGCCGAAAGTACCGTATACGGTATCGGTGTCGGACTTGGTTTCGCAATTGCTATTGCGCTGCTGGCTGGTATCCGGGAAAAATTGGTCTACAGTGATATGCCAAAGGCACTGCGTGGGGTAGGAGCTACCTTCATAGTCGTAGGTCTGATGGCGATGTCATTTCAGGCATTTTCCGGCCTGCAGTTTTAACGCAGATATAATCTGAATAAAGGATTTGATACTATGGACTTGATAATAGTTGGATCCATCATGTTTACTGGAATCATACTTGTGCTGGTTGCGCTCATCCTGGCAGCCCGCAAGCAACTGGTTCCAAGTGGTGAGATCAAATTTGAAATTAACGACAACCCGGACTTAACCCTCATCTCCAAGCCTGGGGGCAAACTGCTCGGTGCTCTGGCAGAACACGGAATCTTCATCCCTTCTGCGTGCGGCGGTGGCGGCACCTGTGGTCAATGTCACATCCACGTATATGAAGGCGGTGGCGAGATCCTCCCCACTGAGACTGGGTTTATTTCCAAGCGTGACGCCCGCGATGGCCTCCGCCTGGCCTGTCAGGTTGGGGTTAAACAGGACATGAAATTGGGAGTCGCCCCTGAAATCTTCGACGTTAAGAAGTGGGAGTGTACTGTACGCTCCAACGAGGGACGCGCTACCTTCATCAAGGAACTTATTGTTGATCTGCCTGAGGGTGAAAACTGCGATTTCCGTGCTGGTGGCTATATCCAGATCGAAGCGCCCCCACACGAATTTTCCTACTCAGAGTTTGACATTGAAGAAAAATACCGTGAGGACTGGGATAATTTTGACCTGTGGCGCTTTAAGTCAGTGGTTAAAGAACCAATCATGCGCGCCTATTCAATGGCCAACTACCCTGACGAAAAAGGGATGATCATGCTTAACGTGCGGGTATGCCCACCGCCACCCAATGCTCCCGATGCACCTCCGGGACAGATGTCATCCTTTATCTACAACCTTAAGCCCGGTGACAAGGTCACCATCTCCGGTCCATACGGCGAGTTTTTCGCGCGCGATACCGAGAACGAGATGGTCTTCATCGGTGGTGGTGCAGGTATGGCACCAATGCGCTCTCACATCTGGGATCAACTGCTGCGCCTGAACACCACGCGCAAGATTACTTACTGGTATGGAGCGCGTAGCCTCAAAGAGATGTTCTATGTCGATGAGCTCAACGCCCTGCAGGAAAAGTATCCGAACTTCAAGTGGTACGTCGCCCTGTCCGATCCGTTGCCCGAAGACAACTGGACCGGCCCTACCGGGTTCATTCATAATGTTCTGTATGAAAATTACATTAAGGATCACGAAGCGCCGGAGGATTGCGAGTACTATATGTGCGGTCCACCTATGATGGCCAACGCCGTTACCAACATGCTGCTTGAGCAGGGTGTGGAGCGCGAGAACATCATGTTTGACGACTTCGGTGGCTAATCTGGCTATTGAGCACCATTAACGCAGGAGCACAGCCGCAACAATGCGTTGCGGCTGTGCCTGATGTTATTCAAGCACCAACTCAATATAGGAGGGAACCATGGCGTCATTCGGCCAGGCCAAAGAGATAGTGGAATATGTGCGTAAATTTCATCGTTTTACTAGCGATTATTTCAAGCAACTCTCCGACAGTACAGAATCACCCCGCATGAAGCTGCTCCTTGATTACATGGCACACCACGAGGAACACTTAGAGCAGGTGCTTAAAGACCAAGAAGCAAATACCAAGCTCCAGGCAATGGAAGCCTGGTTCCAGTTTTCTAACGAATGCTCAACCTTCCAACCCGTAAAAGACATCTCCTATACGGACGACTTAACCCCAGACAAAGTCTTCGAAATAGCCTCTCGGATCGATAATTGCCTACAATCTTCGTATAATACGGTAATCAGTCGTTCCTCAAATCCAGAAGTACGTGAGCTATTTCAGAACCTACTGGATATGGAAAAACAGCAAAAAATCGTGCGAGCTCGAACCGCCTTAGGGCTGCTTGACATGTAAATGCGCTGCATCCACAACCCTGGTTTGTGTTAGCATGGCCACGTCGATTTGACGTGGCCATTTTTGTCTTCGCTATTTAAACACATCTTTTACACCTTGCCTGCAAGGAGCTTCTATGCAACGCCCACTGTTAGCCCTTATCATCCTCCTGCTCTTAAGCATCACCCTGCCGCCACTGCTTCGTCACCAACCTACTTCAGATGTAGAGGTAGGCTCAGAATCTGTCACCCTGTCTGGCAGAACCATGGGGACCACGTATAACGTCACGTTTATACGCGAAAATGACGCAAAGATTAAACCAGACCGTGTGCATCAAGCGATAGAAACGCGTCTGCAAGAAATCAACCAGCACATGAGTACGTATATCCCCAACTCTGAAATCAGTCGCATCAACAAGGCTCCGGCCAATACTCCCATCAAAATCTCTCCCGATACGGCGCATGTAATAGCCGCGGCGCAGCAGGTTAGCGCCGCCACCCAAGGAGCCTTTGATATTACCGTCGGCAACCTGGTCAACCTGTGGGGATTTGGTCCCGAGATAAAATTGTATGCAATCCCTGATGAGACTAAAATTGAGGCTATTTTAGCTGAATCAGGCTATCAGCGCCTAGAACTCGACTCTGCTTTGTTGCAGGTGCGTAAACATACAGACTCCCTCTACCTGGACCTTTCTGGTATAGCCAAGGGCTATGCGGTAGATGAAATCGCCGAATTACTTACCCAACACGGCTTTTCGAACCATTTGGTAGAGATAGGGGGAGAAATTCGTACCGGAGGGGAAAAAAGGGCAGGTAGCCCTTGGAATATAGGGATTGAACGCCCACGCACCAAAGAGCACAGTGTGCAGAGAATTATCCATTCATCGACATCTCTTTCCATGGCGACTTCTGGCGATTACCGCAATTATTTTGAACACTCCGGTAAACGCTATTCACACACTATCGATCCGAAGACGGGTCATCCCATAAACCATAATCTGGCCGCAATCTCGGTTCTGCACACGTCATGCATGTTGGCGGATGCCTACGCAACTGCCTTTATGGTGATGGGACCACAGCGAAGCATGGATTTCGCTACCGCGCATGACATCTCGGTGTACATGCTGGTTAAAGAAGAGGATGGATTTGCCGCGCTAAGCAGTCCGGCTTTTGAAAAAAACTTTTCCTCTGGTGAGAGAAAGTGATACCGTGCACGACACATCTGTTCTTAACCTATCCGCTTAAACGCCAACAACAAGGGTGTAATTATGCTTAAATTATTTCTTCCCGCACTGGCGGTCTTCATTCTCGCCTTTGCCGGTCTCTCTATCGGAATCATGTTCAAACGTCAGGGAATCTCCGGCACCTGCAGCAGCAGCGCAGCGGCTAAACTCGCCGGCATCAGTTGCAGTTGTGGCAGAGATGACGAGGGTACCAGCGCAGAGTGCGACAATGGTTTTGCGGTGGAGGTTATCTGCCCAGACGAAGACCCACAGGCGTATGCAGAGCTGATGGATCAGGTTAAAACCCGCGGATAGCTGTCTAGGGTAAGGGCTGCGTAAATCCAACACGGCACTCCCGGGTTACAACCCTTATTCGATGCCAAACTCAAAGCCACGGGCCGCAGCCATCGGAGGCTATAAAAGTCCAGAGGAGAAATACATATGGCCGGTAAAGTACCCGCGCGCGAACTTCAAGCACGCATGGCGGCATTACGCCAACGTATGGACCAAGACAACCCCGAATGGGAACTGCTGGCAATATTCAGCAAAATAAATCAATTTTATTTTACCGGCACCATGCAGGACGCGGTGCTGCTTATCCCTCGCAACGGCGAAGCCAGCTATTGGGTGCGGCGTAACCTCCAGCGCGCTTTAGATGAGTCCGAGTTTGGCACTATCCGCCAAATGGGCAGTTTCCGTGATGCGGCAGCCGCTTTCCCCCGCCTACCCCACACCATCCATGTGGAGGGGGAGCGCCTCCCCCTGTCTGCATTCGAGCGTTTCAACAAACACTTTAAAAGCACCAACGCCGCGCCAGCAGATCTATCTATCTCAGCAGTGCGCGCCGTCAAGTCGGCATATGAGCTGGAACGGATGGAGCAAGCCGGAATTATCCACCAGCGCATTCTGGAGCAGCGAGTGCCAGAATTGCTCCATGTAGGGATCAGCGAAGCTCAATTTGCCAGTGAACTGTATCCGATTATGGTAGCAGAAGGACACCACGGCATCGCACGCTTTGGCATGTTTGATACGGAGATGCTCATAGGGCACCTTTGCTTTGGCGCGAGCTCCATCTATCCCACCTATTTTGACGGCCCTGGCGGCAACTACGGTATGAGTCCGGCGGTGCCCCTGCTCGGCAGCCGCACCCATCTGCTCAAGTCAGGAGATCTGGTATTTGTTGATGTGTGCTGCGGTGTGGATGGCTACAACACCGATAAAACCATGACCTACGTATTCGACGGAGAGTTACCGCCCGCAGCGATCAATATTCACAAACGCTGCGTAGAAATTCAAGACGAGGTCGCTGCGATGCTTAAGCCAGGGGCGATTCCAGCGGAGATATTCGCGACCGTGACGGGGAAGATCGAGCCCGAATTTATGCAGAACTTCATGGGGTTTGGTGAGCGCCAAGCGAGCTTTCTCGGGCACGGCATCGGCCTGCATGTAGATGAGTGGCCTGTCATCGCCAAAGGGTTCGATGAACCGCTACAGGAAAACATGGTAATTGCGGTAGAACCAAAAAAAGGACTAGCAGGGATTGGCATGGTGGGGACAGAAAACACCTATGTGGTTACTCCCACCGGGGGAAGAAGCCTGACCGGGAACCATCCTGGGTTGCTGCCTGTAGCGCCCTAATCTTCTCTAAAACAGTCGACTTAACGCGTTCCATTCACTGCTACAATTCAGACCACAGTTTCGGGGCTGGCTTCAGCCCCGAAACTGACTCTTCCCACCCGAAGAGTATTTCTGAACCCCACGAAATATCGACCATCTTTTAGGTTTCTCGCTGCTCATCCTCCAGCGCCAAGCAGCTATCCAGCGCCTCGCGCAGACGGGGCACCGTGGCATAACGCCCGATCTCCTCTATATCGACCCAGCGCCAGTCAGAATGTTCCCAGTCTGTACGAATTCTTTCTTGAGTAAGGACATCAAACAGAAACGGATAGATACGCCAGTGGCGTCCGATATTATGGTCGGCTATCTCCAACACAGTTCCTTGGGCGCGTAGCACCACCTGATCCGCGCGCAGCGTGGTTTCCTCCGCAATCTCTACCAACATGTGCGCTAGGGGTGATTCTCCTTCTAAGTGTCCGCTCACTGCCGCCCAACAACCACGATACGTCCCCACCTGAGCACTGCGCTGCAACAGCAGTATTTTGCCGGCATGGCGTAAAAAGCCGGTAACAACCTCGGTAATCTCCATTCTATTTCTCTCCGTTTGGGTTCTAATCGACACTACAAAATCTTATACCTAGAACTATAGCCATAACCATATACGGACGCTATACCCGCAGGGCAACTGCGTAGTCCATGTAGCAGAATATATACTCCTCACCCAGAATCAAAGTGTACACGCTGACCCCCCTTGAATTAAGAACTCAATGCGTTACAATGGGTTTCTCGTCTACAGCGCTACATAAATCTTCAATTTTATCTCTTACTCAACTTGCCCCACACAAGGAATGATAATGGCGTCACATCCTTCCAACACAGCCCCGGGAAATCCACCCCAGCCTTCTCACTATTCGGGCCGAGTGGTGTCGGTACGCGGAAGCGTGGTGGATATACATTTCACCAACAATCTGCCCGCGATAAACACTCTAGTTTACGGCATGGACGGGCAGGTGGTCACGGAGGTGTTGACCCAACTTAATGACACCCACGTGCGGACCATGGCTCTAACGCCAACCCAAGGACTGGCGCGGGGGATGGAGATGACCCACACCAATTCGGCTCTGCAAGCACCTGTGGGTGAAGCCATCCTCTCCCGCATGTTCGATGTGTTTGGTAACACCATCGACAACGGTCATCCCCTGGAGGATCTCGAACGCCGCAGCGTGCACCAGAGTCCACCGCCACTGGAACAGCGTTCGACCCATGCGGAAGTCTTTACCACTGGAATCAAAGCGATCGATGTGCTTATGCCCCTTGAACGTGGAGGAAAGACCGGCCTCTTCGGGGGTGCCGGGGTGGGCAAAACCGTACTGCTTAGCGAAATCATCCACAACATGGCCGGAGATCACGGCGGCATCAGTCTGTTCTGCGGGATTGGTGAACGTAGCCGCGAGGGGGAAGAACTCTACCGTGACATGAAAGAAGCAGGGGTGCTGGAGCATATGGCCATGGTGTTCGGCCAGATGAACGAACCCCCCGGCAGCCGATTTCGCGTCGGGCATGTGGCGGTAACCATGGCCGAGTACTTCCGCGATATCAAGCATCGCGACGTGTTGCTTCTAATCGACAATATTTTTCGCTTTATCCAGGCCGGCTCTGAAATATCGGGGATGATGGGGCAGATGCCATCGCGCTTGGGCTATCAACCCACCATGGGTACCGAGCTCGCGCAGCTGCAGGAGCGCATCTCCAACACCGCCAACGG
The DNA here is from genome assembly GCA_028685815.1 of Desulfuromonas sp. Classification (GTDB taxonomy): domain Bacteria; phylum Desulfobacterota; class Desulfuromonadia; order Desulfuromonadales; family Desulfuromonadaceae; genus JAIVHC01. The sequence continues at coordinate 9,153 of JAQUDG010000029.1, read as the reverse complement.
CGCTATCACCTCCATTCAGGCAGTATATGTCCCGGCGGATGACTTCACCGACCCAGCTGCGGTGCACACCTTTTCCCACCTGTCCGCCTCCATCGTCCTGGCACGTAAACGCGCCAGCGAGGGGCTTTATCCGGCGGTTGATCCACTTCAATCCAACTCCAAAATGGCAACCCCTTCCGTCATCGGGGTACGGCATCACCAGATCGCGCGTGAGGTCCGCCAAACCCTGGCGCAGTACGAAGAGGTCAAGGATATCATCGCCATGCTCGGCATTGAACAACTTGCACGTGAAGACCGAACCACGGTGCATCGAGCGCGGCGCTTGGAGCGTTTTCTTACCCAACCCTTCGTCACTACTGAGCAGTTCAGCAACATGGAGGGGCGCCTGGTTTCTCTCGAAGATGCTCTGGCCGGCTGCGAACAGATCCTGGCGGGAGACTTTGACGCCTGTCCTGAACAAGCGCTGTATATGATAGGCACTATTGAGGAAGCGCGGCAGAAATGGCAGCAACTGGAGGCTGAAGGTCAAAAAGGCGAAACCCCAGCTCCAGATACCCCGGGGGAAAACTGAAGATGGAACTCCAGGTGGTTCTCCCGACACGAATCTTCCTACAGCAGAATAATCTCAGCCACATGAGTATCGATACCCTCGGAGGCAACTTGGGCTTTCTCCCCCGGCGCTTGGACTGTGTCGTGCCGGTCAGCCCCGGCATTCTTGCCTATCGACTTACAGATACCGATGCAGAAGAATATATCGCCGTAGATACAGGGATTCTGATAAAAACTGGAGCCAAGATAGTTGTTTCGGTACACCATGCGGTAGCCAGCGCCAGTCTGGCAGAACTAGAACAGATCATCCACGCAGAATTTGAGCAGCTGAGTGAGCAGGAAAAGTTGGTGCGTTCCATCAGCGCCGGAATTGAAACCAAACTAATTCGCCGTTTTATCGAGTTACGCCGTGACTACTGAAGAAAACAAAAAATCTGACCTGAACGGGTTCTCGGAGCAGGATGGGGACACCGACCGCAGCGGGTTCAAGGAGGCGGTCAGCACCAGAGCTCGGCGCAAGGAATGGGCACGAGCCAACCCAACCCACCCTCTGTGGAACGGATTCAGTCTGTTCGGCATTGTAGGCTGGTCTGTTAGTGTTCCCACGCTGCTGGGCATCGCCTTGGGGGTTTGGCTCGACCACAATCATGCTGCGACCCATTCCTGGACCCTGACCATGCTGACGGTGGGGTTGGTGCTAGGCTGCTTTAATGCCTGGCGCTGGATTTCGCGCGAAGAGCGCAATATCCACAACAACGACCCTGCCGAAGAGGATGAACAAGGTGAATAGCCTGCTTGAACTTGCGGATCATCTGGCGCATGAAGTGGCTACAAATCCCAGCATCAGCGGGGTTATCCTTGCGTTGATCGGCGGCACCATCCTCGGGCTGGCTTTTTTCGGCACCCTGTACTGGACCGTGCAACGGGCGACATTCTCCCAACAACCATGGTTGTGGTTCAGCCTCAGTTTAGGTGCACGCTTCAGCCTTCTCATAGCTGGGCTGTACCTTGCTGGACGCAGTGGTACACTCCAACTGCTGGGATGTGCTGTGGGGATTGTACTGGGCCGTTTTATGGTACAACGCCTGGTGCGAACGCCGCGATAGAAACATCTGCTACCTGACGCGCAACAGGGTGGTCAAAACACAGTGCTGGTGCTATTCACCTAGAAGCACAAAAGAGTTGAACAGGGAGGACATCTTACATGGATTTGAGTTCTGATTCCGTCATTTTCTGGCAGTACGGCTGGGCAAAGCTGAACCTCACCATTGTCACCACCTGGGGACTGATGTTCGTGTTGGCAGCGGGATCATGGTTTATCACCAAGAGCATGTACGCAGGCTCTGCGCCGGATACGAGTACGCCGGATAAACAGCGCAGCCGTATGCAGAATGCCCTTGAAATCATTGTGATAACCATTGTGGAGCAGCTTCAGGTCGTGGGTTTACACCCAGCGCGCGCTTATATCGGTTTCATCGGCACCCTGTTTCTGTTCGTCGCGCTGGCCAACTTTGCGGCTATCTTCCCCGGCTATCAGGCCCCAACAGGCTCTCTGTCGACCACAGCGGCTCTGGCCATCGCAGTATTTGTGGCGGTACCGCTGAATGGTATCCGCACTCAGGGACTGAAGCGGTATCTGGCTTCATATGTAAAACCGGTGTGGATCATGCTGCCCTTCAATCTCATCGGCGAGTTCTCCCGCACCCTGGCGCTGGCGGTGCGCCTGTTCGGCAACATGATGAGCGCCAGCATGATCGGAGCCATCCTGCTCATCGTCTCACCGTTATTTTTTCCGCTGCTACTCGACATCCTCGGGCTTCTCACTGGAATGATTCAAGCGTACATTTTTTCCATATTAGCCACGGTATATATCGCCGCAGCCACCAGTACCAGCACCAAGAAACACACCGAAAACACACCCTAGGAGGATACATGGAAGCACATATCTGGATTGCACTCGTCTCCATCTTTACTGCCGGCATCACCATCGCCATCGGCTCCATCGGCACTGCATTAGGCGAAGGGCGCGCAGTCAGCACCGCTCTGAGTTCGCTGGCGCAACAGCCCGATGCCGCCTCCACCATCACCCGTACCCTGTTTGTAGGGCTGGCCATGATTGAATCCACCGCCATCTACTGTTTTGTGGTGTCAATGATGGTGTTATTCGCCAACCCTTTCTGGAACCATGTGACTGCCGCCCTGAAAGGTTAATCCCATGTTGATTGACAACTTCACGGTCATTGCCCAGCTGATAAATTTTTTGATTCTAGTATGGCTGCTCAAACGCTTTTTGTATAAACCCGTCTTGCGTGCTATCGACGCGCGCGAACAACGTCTGCAGCAACAACAACAACAGGCGGAACAGCAACAGCAGAAAGCGCAGACGCTAAAGCTCCAGTTGGAGCAGGAGCATGCTGAACTGCAGCAGCAACGCGATACTCTGATCGAAAAGGCCCGCAACGAGGTAAAAACCCAGAAAGACCAAGAGCTGGAACAGGCCCGCACTGAAATAGAAGCGCAAAAGCAGCGCTGGAACGCACAGCTGCAAATCGAACAACAAAACCTGCAGGGACACCTGCGCGACTGCGCACTTACTCAGTTACGCCAAGGAGTCAGCCACGCCCTGCACGATCTGGCTGAGGTAAAACTGGAGACACAGCTGCTCAACCACTTCAGCGCACGCTTGGGTCAACTCCCCACTACAGAACGGCAGGAGTTGTGCCGCATCCATGCCGCTGCGAACGTCGCACCCATAATTAAAACTGGTTTTCCTCTGGATGATTCCATCCAGAACAATCTGCGCGCCGCCCTGGATAGGGTACTGGAACAGCACAACGTCAGCTTTGAGCAAGATCCAGATATTGGTTGCGGCATAGAACTGCGCTGGGAAGACTATCGCCTGAGCTGGAGTATCGACACCTACCTGGAGCAGATGGAACAGAAACTACGCCAGCAGATGGACGAAATAAATGCGACAAAACCACTTGAAGCTCCAGTACTACAGGAGATATCAGCGTGAGCGAGCGCACTAATGAAAACAGCGTAAAACCACCCGCTAAGGCGTCAGAGCAGGAGCAAGACACAACTCTGACCCAAGCTCCGGCGTGGCTACGGCAAGCCTGCACCCATTTTGCGCACATCCAGACTACGCCGGATCTTCACCTAGAAGAAACAGGGTATATCACCAGCGTCGGCACCGGCATTGCCAAGGTCCGCGGTCTTCCCAGGGTCGGCTTTGAAGAGATGCTCGACTTCGGCCACAACGTCAAGGGAATCGCTTTCAACGTCGATCCCGACGAGGTGGGAGTGGTGCTACTCGGAAGCAATGAGAAACTGCACGCGGGTGACGGCGTAAAACGCAGCGGGAAGGTGATGGAGGTGCCCGTCGGCGAAGCTTTGCTCGGGCGGGTAATTAATCCGCTGGGAGTGCCTCTGGATGGTGGCGCCCCCCTGCTAGGGCTCAAACAGATGCCCATAGAACGTCCGGCGCCTCCAATTATGGATCGCGCCCCAGTAACCACCCCGCTCCAGACTGGAATCAAGGCGATAGACGCTCTAGTCCCCATCGGGCGCGGCCAGCGTGAATTAATTCTCGGCGATCGACAGACAGGCAAATCGACCATTGGCGTTGATACCATCATCAACCAGAAACACCACAATGTGCGCTGTATCTACTGTGCCATAGGCCAGCGCGCTGCAGCGGTGGCGCAGGTCATTGCTGCCCTGAAGGAACACGGAGCCATGGAGTACACTACGGTGGTGGTAACCGAGGGTAGCGATCCGCCTGGTATGGCCTATATCGCCCCTTACGCCGCTACCACCATCGCCGAGGAGTTCATGCGCCAAGGGGATGATGTCCTCATTGTCTACGATGACTTGACCCATCATGCCCGCGCGTACCGTGAGCTCTCGTTGCTGTTACGGCGTCCGCCGGGACGAGAAGCCTTTCCCGGCGATATTTTCTATCTCCACTCACGCCTATTGGAACGCTCCACCCACCTTAAACCAGAACGTGGCGGTGGCTCTCTTACGGCGCTACCCATTGTTGAAACTGAGGCGCAAAACCTGTCGGCATATATTCCTACCAACCTGATCTCGATAACGGACGGGCAGATATATTTGTCACCACGCCTGTTTGAGAAGGGGCAATTGCCTGCCATCGATGTCGGCACTTCAGTATCGCGAGTCGGGGGCAAGGCACAGCAACCGGCCTATCGTGCCATAGTTGGATCCCTGAAACTTGCTTACGCCCAATTCGAAGAGTTGGAGAACTTCGCGCGCTTCGGCACCCGTCTCGATAAGACTACTCGGGCCAGCATTACCCATGGACAGCGGATTCGCGCCTCCCTGCAACAGCACGAACACCAGACCGTTTCCACCATGGAGCAGATAGCCATTCTCCAGGCGCTGGACAACGGGCTATTCGACTCCATTGCGCTGGAACAAATGGACTCCGCCCAAGACCATGTACGTCAGGCCATCCGCAGTATCGTCGAAAACCTTACCCCTGAAGAGATAGAAACAGCGTTGCAGGACGCCAAACACACCAGCCCCCATCTTAAACAGATCAAAGAACAGGTGGAGCAAGCCCTGCTACAATTCGGCAACAAAAAAGGTCCCAAAAAAAGCGAACCTGCGGAGAAAAAACATGGGTGATTCTCTGCTGAAAATCAGGCGGCAACTCGATAGCATCAATAGCTTGGGCAGCGTAGTCAGGACCATGAAAGCACTGGCGGCCTCCAATATTAGCCAATATGAGGACGCCGTACAGTCGTTGCAACACTACACCAGCAGCGTAGAGCTTGGGCTTGCAGCGTATCTGCGCCGGGGGGTAGGTGCCGCGCAGCTATTCGAGCACAACGGTCTGCGCGCGGATCAACCGGTACTGATGCTGGTGATCGGCTCCGATCAGGGGATGGTGGGAGCCTTCAACCAGAAAATTGGCTCGAAGGTAATCGCAGCCATCGCAGAAGAATCCCGCCCATTGCACCTTTTGAGCATGGGAGAACGGATGCGTGATGAGCTTTACACCCATGGTTTGAAGGTGCAGCGCCATTTCGTCACCCCCACCACTGTCGAGGCGATTACCCCCGCCTGCATTGAGATACTGGTGGAGTACAGCAAGCTGCCGCAGTCAGATCCGGCACTGCTGGTAGGCTACAATCAACTCGAAGCCGGCGCGAACTACAGCCCTAAAATCGAGCAAATTCTTCCTCTGGAGCAAGCGTGGCAACAGCGCTTGAACCAGCGCACCTGGCCCACCTCGGCCCTGCCTGAGATTTGGAGCTCTGATGAGGAGTGTCTGCAGGCGTTGGTGCGCGAATATATGTTCATCACCCTGTTTAGAGCGTGCGCTGAATCCTTGGCAAGCGAAAACAGCGCGCGCTTGGCCGCGATGCAGCGTGCAGAAAAAAATATCGACGAACAGCTCGAATCCCTGCGGGGAGTGTACAACCGCAAACGCCAGGACAACATCGATGCAGAGCTGTTTGATGTAACCTACAGCCTAAGCGAAGAACAATTCTGATCAGCTATTCTTTTCCATCCCCCATCTATGCTAGACTGCATAACGCAGTTCTATTCCTGTTACGGCACCTGTGCTTTGGACAAAGCAAAGTCAGCACTACATCCGCTTCAGCCAGTGGTGTGGTGTACGCAGTGCCCAAAACCGCAGTAAACACTCCCAACACAAGCAGAGGATACCAATTATGCAAAAGCATCCAACGATTCTTACCCCGGATAACACCGTCCTGTTGATTATCGATGTGCAGGAACGCCTAGTTAAAGCGATGGCCAACTATGCCGAAGTAGAAAAGGCCATTACCACCCTGCAGCAAGGGATGGACATCCTCAACCTGCCCACCTTGATCACCGAGCAGTATCCGCGCGGCCTTGGAACCACGGTAGAGAGTATCGCCGCACGAAATTCCAGCGGCGCAGTGGTAGAAAAGACCACCTTTAGCAGCTGCGCAGAGGCGAATTTCAAGCCGGCGCTGAAAAAGCTCGGTCGCAACCAGATTGTCGTGACTGGGATGGAAGCCCACGTGTGTGTGCTGCAGACCGTCCTAGATCTGCTGCAGGCCGGCTATCAGGTACATGTTCCCATTGGCGCCATCTGCTCGCGCAACGATCAGAATCGCGACAATGCCTTGCGCCGCATGGAACAAGCGGGCGCAATTATAACCAATGTTGAATCAGTTCTATTTGAACTGCTACATCAGGCTGGCAGCGATCAATTCAAGGCCATTTCTAAGCTAATAGTGTAGAAAGACCTCGCTAGGACACAGATACCTGGGCAATCAAAGACTTTGCGGTTGAGATTGAGGAGGAAAAAGACTAGGATTGCCCGCTGTATCCATAAATAATATTAAGCGCAGTTTTTCCCGCGCTTCAGACTCCCTTAAACAGCAATGATGGGTGGATAAGCACGGCGCGGTGTGCGCCGTGCTTTATACGGCTGACATTCATACCAAGCTTCATCTTGAACCAGATTCAGGATCGCGTGGTTGATAAATCTTAAATAACCGCCACGAAAAGCCACCGCACTACTGGCGGCGCTATGGTTGCATACATGACCCCCAACACCACTTTTGAGCTCAAGGCACGCTCCCACAAAGTTCTGAGCCTGCGCATACTTAAAGGGGATACCACCACTATCCTCAGCCGCCTGCGCGCCCATCTGGGAGAGCCTAACGGACTGTTCAGGGATAGCCTACTGGTTATCGACTTAAGCAATCTCGAAGATCCACACACTGCGATAAATTTCCCTGCAGTGTGCGGGCTACTCAAAGAATACGGGCTGATACCGTTCGGACTGCATGGCGGCAATTCAAAACACGTGCTGGACGCGACTGAGATGGGGCTGCAACCGGTGCCAGCGTCTTTGGTCAGCGCAACGCAGGGTGTCGCGCCTGCAGCTGCGGAACCAGTGACCGAGACGCAAACTATCGCCGCAACCCCAGCAGCAGGCGGGAACGAAGACAACAAAACCATAAGCAAAACGGTCCACTCCGGACAACGTATCGTTGCCGCCGGCGACCTAACCATTCTGGCTTCAGTGAATTCAGGGGCAGAAGTTATCGCAGGTGGTAGTATCCATATCTACGGTGCGTTACGCGGGCGTGCTCTGGCCGGCGGGTCCGATAATACCGAGGCATCTATTTTCTGTCTCGACCTAGAACCCGAATTAATTGCCGTTGCCGGGGAATACTTAGTCTATGACGAAATCGACGGCAACCTGTTCGGCAAAACAACGACCATTACACTGCAGGATGGGAAGCTCAATATAGTCAAACTTGGGATACTATCTCCCGATGAAAAGCAATCCCCTGAATAGATGTTATATATAGATGCCAGCACGGGCACTAGACACAAAAAACATACATGCGGGGGAGCATCCGCCCCCTGTGATCTTTCATGCCAGCTTAGAGGCAGGACCCTTGGCATTTTGTGTTGCCATTGATAAGTAAACGCACATCGAAGGAGAAATGACAGTGGCAAGAGTCATTGCGGTAACATCAGGCAAAGGTGGTGTAGGTAAAACCACGACCAGTGCGGCATTTGCCGCCGGATTAGCCAAAAGAGGCTTTAAAACCGTAGTAGTAGATTTTGATGTCGGTCTACGCAACCTCGATCTCATCATGGGATGCGAGCGCCGTGTGGTGTATGACCTGCTCAACGTCATCCACAACGAGGGCTCCCTCAATCAAGCCTTAATTAAGGATAAACGTCTGGAGAATCTGTACATCCTCCCTGCGTCCCAGACGCGTGACAAAGATGCCCTGACCCTTGAGGGTGTAGAGCGCGTTTTAGGCGAATTGCGTGAGCGCTTTGAATATATTGTGTGCGACTCCCCCGCTGGTATCGAAAAAGGTGCCATCGCTGCCATGTACTATGCAGACGATGCTCTGGTTGTCACAAACCCAGAGGTCTCCTCCGTGCGGGACTCTGATCGTATTGTTGGCATGTTGGGGAGCAAAACTTATCGGGCAGAAAAAGAGCTGGAGCCGGTAAAAGAATATCTGGTCATCACGCGCTACGATCCGAACCGAGTTGAAATCGGTGAGATGCTCAGCGCCGCTGATGTGCAGGAAATTCTGTCCATCCCATTTCTGGGTGTGGTGCCAGAATCTCAAGCAGTGCTTGAGGCCTCTAACTCCGGTATTCCAGTAACGATGGACGAAGAGAGCGACGCCGGCAGCGCCTATATGGATGTGGTAGCTCGTTATTTGGGCGAGGAACGCCCACATCGCTTTATGCAAGCAGCTAAAAAAGGCTTCTTCTCTCGCTTGTTCAGGGGTTGATTTATGAGATTTCTAGAATTTTTCCGTTCATCGAAGCAGGGGACAGCAGCCATAGCCAAGGAACGGCTGCAGATAATTGTAGCGCACGAACGGCGCAAATCGGGCACGCCAGACTTTCTGCCCATGCTGCAGCAGGACATTCTTGAGGTTGTACGCAAGTATATCCACATTTCAGAAGAGCAGATAAAACTCTCGCTCGACAGCAGCGGTGACGTAGAAATTCTGGAGCTCAACATCAGTCTGGCTGAGAGCGACGAAGAACTTTAGCCACGCAGCGTCCTCGCGCCTGGCACACATATCA
>JAQUDG010000028.1 GCA_028685815.1 Desulfuromonas sp. | reverse complement strand
CGTTTTTGGTCTGTAACTTGGCTTCGAGTTTCTCGATGTGAGTCTGTTCTGCCTTTTTCTGACGGGAGTTGTCCTTCTCAAAGGCGCTCGCACCGTTTTCGAAAAACTCTTTCTGCCACCGATAGAAAACTGTTGGTTGCAGGCTGTATTCATCGCACAGTTCGGATACTGGCATGTGATCAACAAGGTGCCGCTTGAGAATGAAAACCTTCTCCTTGGCGGTGTAATTTTTCCGTTTCTTGCGCATAGTAAAATCCTCCGTTCGTGTAGACTAACTCAAACGAGGGGATTCTCCAATTCACGTTGAACCAAAACAGCATCTCATTCATAAAAAATATCGTGCAATGTATAAGATTGAATATAATTCCGTGTACATATTGAGGATCGTGCACGGGGCAAAGTTGCTCTAATTATAGCAAATAACGCTAACCTGCCAGTCCACCGAACGGCAAAAATCCGCCAACTTATCCTGCCAAACAACCCTAACATTCGGCGTCTACCCACTTCATTTGCGCCAGAATGAAGGGAGAAACAACACCAGCACCGTGAACAGCTCTAGACGACCCAGCAGCATGCACATGATCAGCACAGCTTTAGCAAAGGCAGGCACGTGGGCATAATTATCCACCGGGCCCACGCTGCCAAGGCCAGGGCCGATATTGCCCAGGGTGGCAATAGCCGCTGCTCCGGCAGAGATCAGATCCATCCCACTGGCGGCAAGTAGAAATGAGGCCGCAACAAAAACCCCCATAAACAGGGCGAAAAATCCCAGGATCGCCTGCATCACTTCGGGATCAACCGCTTGGTGCCCGAGCTTGACGAGGCGCACAGTGCGCGGGTGAATAAGACGAAACAACTGGGCCAGCCCATGTTTGAGCAGCAGCAGAATACGCGCCACCTTTATCCCCCCACCGGTCGAACCCGCACAACCACCAATAAACATTGTAAACATCAATAGATACTGCGCTAGCACTGTCCACTGTTCGTAGTCAGCGGTGGCAAAGCCGGTCGTGGTCAGAATCGAAGTACTCTGAAACGCGCTGTAACGTAGATTTTCGAGGAGCGAACCATACACCCTGTCATGATTTTGCCACATCAGCACCGCGGTAACGCCGAGAGTGATGTACAGGTAAAAGCGAAACTCCTCATTGCGGAAATAGGTGCCAACCCGCCCACGCAGTGCGTAGTAGTGCAGCGAAAAATTCGCCCCGGCTATAAACATGAAAAAGGTGATCACCGTATCAATATATGCACTGTCGTATGCAGCCACCGACGCGTTGCGGGTTGAGAATCCTCCCGTGGCCATGGTGGCAAACGCGTGGCAGATAGCATCGAAAAAACTCATCCCACCCCCCATGAGAAGCAGTGCCTCCACCGCCGTGAGGATCACGTACACCCCCCACAGCAGCTTGGCCGTGTCCTGGATCCTGGGCTTGAGCCTGTCCGCCGTCGGCCCCGGCACTTCCGCCCGAAACAGCTGCATTCCGCCGACACCGAGCATAGGGAGAACAGCCAGCGACAATACAATGATTCCCATGCCGCCAAGCCAATGGGTAAGTGCGCGCCAGAACAGCAGGCTCTGGGGCATATGTTCTATTTCGGTAAGGATGGTGGCCCCAGTAGTGGTGAAACCACTCATGGTCTCAAATATGGCATCGAGCGGGGATGGAATAGCCCCAGACAATACAAACGGCAGCGCCCCGAACAGAGCAAACAGGAGCCAAGAGAAAGAGACTACGGCAAAGCCTTCGCGCACATGCAGGTCCCTGCGTCCACGACACAGCTTAAACATAAGTATTCCAGCCACCAGGGTTAAGCCGGCGCTGTAGCCAAACACCGCCGCCGTGCCATCGTGGTAATAGAGCGCGAAGGGCACCGGCAGCAGTAGTGCAACCGCCAAAAAGAGCAACAGGGAGCCCAGAATATATACAACACTGCGGATATCCATTTACGCAAAAAACCTGTCTACCTTGGTCAGCGCTTCGGGTAGGGCAAACACCACCACCCTATCCCCGGCCTTGATGGTTGATTCTCCAGTAGCTATCTGGTAATCCGTACCGTGCACAATCGCCGCCACTAGCGCCCCTTTGGGGAAATTCATCGATTTCAGCGGCACATCGATGTGGGAATTTCCTGCCATGACCTCCATCTCCAGCACTTCGGCGTTGCTCCCCTCGACGGTAGAGATGGACACCACACTGCCGGAGCGTACATATTTGAGCATCGCCCCAGCCGCCGCCATACGCGGAGACACACATGCGTCGATCCCCAACCCCGGCGCAAGATTCAGTAGCTCCGGTCGATTTATCAACGCCAAAGCGCGCCCCTGCGCCTGCTGTTTGTACAACAGGGAGCACAAAATGTTGGTTTCGTCCGAGCCCGTGACGGCAATAAACAGCTCCGCCTGCGCCAGCCCCTCTTCCAACAACGCCTGCATATCATTACCATCGGCCTGAATTACCGTGGTTTTTTCCAATTTCGCCGCCACCTGCCGACACCGGCGCAGCTCTCTTTCCACCAGACGCACCTCAAAATGAAGCTGTTCCAACTGTGCCGCTATCCGTACTCCGACCTGGCTGCCGCCCAAGATAAACACCCGTGGTGCGCCGCGTTTCTTCTCCCTTTTTTTCTCGAACATATACTGAATGGCGGGCAGGTCTTGCACGCGGGCGATGATAAAGATACGGTCACCCTCTTCAATGCTATCATCGCCTCGAGGGATGATGGTTTTATCCCCACGGGTAATGGCGACCACTACGAAGGTGTAGATACCGCGTAATTCTCCCAGCTCCTGTAAGGTTAGACCACACAAGGGGCTATTGGCATCGATACGATAGCCGAGAAACTGGATCTGTCCCTCCACAAATTCGGCGACATCGAAAGCACCACTGCGACAAGCAATCTTGACCATTTCATCCGCCACTTCATCCGCCGGATTGATCAGTAGGTCGATGCCGAGTTTCTCCTTGGACAACACCGCATCCTGACTGCTGTATTCGATGCTTTTAACCCGCGCCAAGCGCTTCCCCACCTTATATTCGCGCGCGAGCAGGCACGCCAGAATATTGATTTCGTCCATGTCGGTGACCGCAATAAAGATATCGCAGTCTTTGATATTAGCCTTTTCAAGCACCTCAGCGCTGGCCCCGTTACCCCCAACAGTCATAACATTAAGATCTTCCTGCACCTGATTGAGATGGGTTTGATCCTTATCGACCAGCACCACCTCGTGCCCTTCGTTGCACAAACGTTGGGCCAAAAAGCACCCCACCTGGCCTGCACCGACTATCAAAACCTTCATATCAATTCCTGTTCCACTCGGGGGATCCCGGAGCCTGTAGACTATGGGTAATTCTTAAATACTGTCGTGGAGAAAATTCAGCATAAATTCAAGCTGGGATATCGATATCCTTGTATTCTGGCCCCTGGCTGTGCCATCATCGGCGCCATGCATATTTTTACCGACATTTCCGAAGAGCAACTGCGTAAAGAACGTGAAAACGCGCGCAAACTGCGTAAAAGTCAGTGGTGGCAGAACCGTATCGCCAAGGGGCGCTGCTACTACTGCAATGACGCGGTGCCCCCCAAAGGGCTCACCTTGGACCATATCGTCCCGCTGGTGCGCGGTGGGCGCAGCGCTAAAGGTAATTGTGTCCCTTGTTGCAAGGAATGCAACTCTAAAAAGCGCGATTTGCTCCCTACGGAATGGGATGCCTATCTGGAAAAACTCCAGACAGAACCTGCGGATGAAGCCCTAGAAGATACCCCTACAGCAACTTTTTAAGCCCCCCTGAATCCCCTTGCACCTTCAACCAGAAACTCCGGTACTATGAACAAGCCCTACCGTGAATATTCCAAACACCTGAAGCAGCAATTTGGCCATCGGGTACATAAAATTTCCATCGATGCCGGTTTCGGCTGTCCTAATCGAGGGCAGGGACGGAGCAACTCTGGCTGCATCTTCTGTAACTCTGATGGCTCTGGCTCCACCGGTATTGCGAGGCCTCTCACCATCAGCGGCCAACTCGAACATGGCAAAGGGATCATGCGCCGCAAGTATAAGGCCAAAGAGTTTATTGCCTATTTTCAGTCCTTTACCAACACCTACGCCCCAGTTGAAACCCTGCGCGCCCTATACGATGAGGCCCTTGCGGTACCGGATGTGGTTGGCCTGGCAGTCGGCACCCGCCCCGACTGTGTTGCTGAGGAGGTGCTCGATCTGCTTGGCAGTTTTAATCAGCGCACCGATCTATGGCTGGAGCTGGGGCTACAGAGCTGCCATGACTCCACCCTCAGTTTTCTACGTCGCGGTCACGATTACGCCACCTTTGTGGAAGCCGTCGCGGGGGTGCAACAACGCAACATCCGCCTGTGTGTGCATGTAATTTTGGGGTTACCTGGCGAATCACGCGCGCAGATGCTCCAAACCGCAGATGAGATGGCGCGCTTGAAGGTGGATGGGATCAAGATCCATCTCCTGCATATTCTACGCGGCACGCCGCTGGGCACCATGTACACCGAGGGTGAAATTGAGGTGCTCAATCAAGAGGGATATGTCAATCTGGCGGTGGATTTTCTTGAACGCCTGCACCCAGACACCCTGATCCACCGCCTTACCGGCGATGGCCCGCGCGCTACTCTGTTGGCACCATTATGGTCGCTAAATAAGTGGGAAGTGCTCAACGCCATCGAGGCCACCTTCGCCGAGCGCGGCAGTAGCCAGGGGAGCAGGTGTCGCTACCTTTAAAATTTGCTTGTTAAGGGGCACGGGGTTAAAAATCTGTTAGAGGGCAAACCGATTTTATTTTGAGGTAATGCAGGTAAGGAAAATTAAAGCAAAGAAGAGGGTAGGTTCGCGAAAGTGAAGAAAAAACGCAGGCTCTTAAAATGATGTAAACTATAGTGCAGACCACTAAGTGGCTGAAGACATGGGAAAGCTCAGGGACGTGAGTCCAGCGAGGTCACCTCGGCGGCGGTGGCCGTACCCATACTGGCCTGGGGTTCATCCCAAGAGACAAAGACCAGTGAGGCCCACAAGATGCTTATAAGTAATATAATAATTCGAAACATGGCGGATAAAATACACGAATCCGGGCAAAAAATGCAAGACCTTGTTTTTATTAAGTGAAGTTTTTTCTCAACCTCGGTGAGAAGTTAGCTTGATTAGAAATTAACCCCTGAAATAGACCGCCAGCAAGACCTTAAAAACCATCGAGGCCTCCAAAGGCTATATTGATAAGGACGTAGATGTTACAGCTTAATCCCCCACAACAACAGGCCGTAGAACATACCGAAGGGGCGCTGCTGGTTTTGGCCGGAGCTGGCTCCGGTAAGACCAGGGTTATCACCAGTCGCATCGCCAGACTGCTGCATACCACCGAAGCGGAAGCCATCGTTGCGCTAACGTTTACCAACAAGGCTGCGCGCGAAATGCGCGAGCGCGTGATTGAAGATGTGGGGCGTAAGCGTGCTAAAGGGTTGATCATCTCCACCTTTCATTCCCTCGGAGTGCGGATTCTGCGTCAGCATATCGAGCGTCTTGGGTTTAAAAAGAATTTTTCTATCTACGCCAGTGCAGACCAGATCCGTCTGGTGCGCGACTTACTCCCCCAACGCACCACCAGTGATGGCAAAAATATCGATGCCGAAGTCGTTCTGCACCGCATCAGCGCGGCAAAAAACCAACTTCTTACCCCTGAACAATTGCAAGCATCGGGGCAGGATGAATACGCCAACTTTGCGGCGTTGACCTACCCACGTTACCAGCGCGCCCTCAAAGCATGCAACGCCATCGATTTTGACGATATTTTGTGCTTATGTATTGAACTGTTCGACTCCCACCCAGCGGTGTTAGAACAATATCGTACCCGCTTTAAGTACATCATGGTGGATGAATATCAGGACACCAACCACGTGCAGTACCGCCTCCTGCGCGAACTCTGTGGCCCGCAAGGTAACCTCTGCGTTGTTGGCGATGACGACCAGTCTATTTACGGTTGGCGCGGTGCCCAAGCGGGGAACATCCTCGATTTTGAACACGACTTCGCTGCCGCGCAGGTGATCAAGCTGGAGCAAAATTATCGCTCCAGCGCCAATATCCTCGCTGCGGCCAACACCCTGATTTGTCACAACTCCACCCGCCACGAAAAACAGCTCTGGACCAGTGATCCTCCTGGAGAACCGGTGCGCTATCTGTGCTGCGATGATGGTGAAGACGAAGCCACCACCATCATCGATGAGATCCACGCGCTGCGCTCCCGCTTTAAATACACCCACCGCGATTTTGCTATCTTGTATCGCACCAATGGGCAATCGCGGATATTTGAAGAACAACTGCGCTACGCCAACATCCCGTATGTTCTCATCGGCGGGCAGCAGTTTTTTGATCGTCGCGAGGTCCGCGATACGTTGGCGTATCTAAAGGTTTTGGCGAATCCGGACGATGAAGTCAATCTGCTGCGGATTCTCAACTATCCGCGCCGCGGCATCGGCGAAACCACCGCGCAGCGTCTTATCTCCCTTTCCCTCGAGCAGGAACAACCTCTGTGGGAGATAATGCAGCAACCGGAGCTTCCACAGCACGTTGGTGAAAAAGCGGCGGAGCGGGTTCAAGCCTTCATTCAGCTGATGCTGCGCTATAAACGCCTGTTCAATTATCCCGATCAACTGCTGGCTACGGCGCAGAATCTGTTTGAAGAGATCGGCCTCGAAGAGGAACTCTACCGCCAGGCGGACGACCCCAAACAGGCGCGCCGCCGCGTGGAAAATATGCACGAAGTTATCAATGCCCTGGCTTCTTATATTGAGCGCGAGGGGGTCGCAACCTTGGGGGGATTTCTGGAAAAGGTTTCCCTCCTCGATCGCGATGAGCCCGACCGCAACACCAAGGAGGAAAAACTGAAGCAAGATGCCGTCGTCCTTATGAGTCTGCACTCCAGCAAAGGGCTTGAATTTCCGTGCGTTTTTCTGGTGGGGATGGAAGAGGGCACCTTGCCTCACTCCAGGGTTTTGGAGGAGGGCGGTGACGTTACCGAAGAGCGGCGTCTATGCTATGTCGGCATCACGCGCGCGCGCGAACACCTGCTTCTTACCGGTGCGTCTCAGCGTAAACGCTATGGGCGGATGCATCCACAGCAGCCGAGCCGTTTCCTGAAAGAACTACCTGAAGAGATCACCAACATTGAGGAGCCCGAACCTGATCCGCAGGAACAAGAACAACGTGCCTCAGATTTTTTCCGCCAGATGCAATCGATGCTTAAACCAGATTGAGCAATCAACCTGCCAGTTTGTGCTAGTAAATTTGGCAAAGATATCTTGTCTGTGGTATCCATTGCCTGTGTAAGTATCCATTTTGACCAAAATAACCCCCACAACCAGGGCCACGACCATGAGCGCCACCAACAACACAGTAAACGAAACAGCAAGCGAAGCCGCAAACAAAACAGTGCTGGAAATCGGTACAACCCACAATCTTGAAATCCTCGATATCGACACGCGCGGCGCAACCTTGGTTTGGAACCCAGGGGAGAGTGTGCTCCTGCCTCAGAGTCAGGTTCCGCCTGAGGCGGGGGTTGGGCAGTATCTAAGGGTGTTTGTATATCGCGGACGCAAAGAGGTTCTGATCGCCACCCTTGAGCCCCCTGTGGCTCAAAGCGGTGAATTCGCCCTGATGCGGGTAAAGCAGACCAACGAGTTTGGTGCGTTTATGGATTGGGATCTGGACAAGGATCTGCTGGTTCCCTTTGCGCAGCAGCCGGAAAAGATGCTGCTCGACCGCCACTACATTGTCCATGTAGGGGTAGACAACACCGGGCGCCTCATCGGTAGCGCCAAAGTGGATCGCTTCTTAAATCTAGACCCTAGTGCGTTGATTCCTGGACAGGAGGTAAGCGCCTTGGTATGGCAATTTACTGATTTGGGCGTAAAACTGATTCTGGACAATACCTACGCTGGACTGCTGTACCGCAGTGATCTTCCTGAGGGGGTCAAACGCGGTGATCGCTTGCAGGCCTATGTGCAACGGGTGCGGGAAGATGGCGGGGTGGATGTATCTTTAACCCCAGTGGGTAAGGTTGCGCGCGAGCAGGACGGGGAGCGCATTATGCGCGAACTGCAGCAGCACAAAACCCTGCCATTGCACGACAGAAGTACTCCGGAAGAGATTCAGGCCATCCTCGGATTAAGTAAAAAGGCGTTCAAGCGCGCCGTGGGCACCCTGTACAAAGAGGGGAAAATTGAGCTACTCCCTGATGCCATTGGGCTGAAGCCTGGCCTGAAGTCTGACCTGAAGTCTGACTTGAAGCCAGGCCTAAAGTCTGGACCTAAGGGGGCAAATAAGCGCGGTTAGAATAGCCTCGAGTTTTTGCTAGGCTACCCCCTTGCTCCAGCCGCGCGAGCGCGCCACAGCTTGGTGCCAGCGCTGCTGCAAGCGTCTGGCTTCTGCGCGCTCCATATTGGGGGTGTAGTGCCAGGCGCAGTGCCAGCGTTCGGCAAGTTCGGTGCGACTGCGCCAGAACCCACTCCCCAGCCCGGCCAGATACGCTGCGCCGAGGGCGGTGGTCTCGGCGATGGGTGGTACCTCCACCGGAACGCCGAGCATATCTGCCTGAAACTGCATCAAAAACCGATTGGCCACCGCGCCCCCGTCGGCGCGCAGTTGGCGCAGGTCGATCTGGGCATCGCGCCGCATCGCTTCAACCACATCACACGCCTGATACGCGATACTCTCCAGCGCGGCGCGCACTAGGTGCTGGCGCGTGGTGGCGCGGGTCAAGCCTATGATCATCCCTCGGGCATACGGGTCCCAGTAGGGAACCCCCAATCCGGCTAACGCTGGGACAAAATACACGTCATCATTCCCATCCAGCTCGGCGGCCAACGCTTCTGTTTGAGCCGCATCTTCGATCAGGCCGAGGCCATCACGCAGCCACTGAATTGCTGCCCCAGTTACAAAAACGGAACCCTCCAAGGCATACACCACCTCCTCGGCTTCAATCCCCCACGCAATGGTGGTGAGGAGGCGCTCGCTGCTGAAAATTGGTTTAGTGCCGGTGTTGAGGAGCAGAAAAGAGCCGGTGCCGTAGGTGTTTTTCGCCATTCCTGGAGTATGACACCCCTGCCCGAACAAGGCCGCCTGCTGATCTCCGGCCACGCCGGTGATGGGGATCTCCTGTCCCCAGAACACATGGGGGGCGGTAGTCGCGAAAAACCCGCTCGAGGGTTTAACTTCAGGGAGAATGGCGCGCGGGATATCTAGGCGTTTGAGGATGGCGTCATCCCATGTCAGGCCGGTGATATGATAAAGCATGGTGCGCGACGCGTTGGAATAGTCGGTGGCGTGGCAGCTCCCGCCGCTTAAGTTCCATAGCAGCCAGGTGTCGATGGTGCCGCATGCCAGCTCGCCCGCTTCGGCCCGGCGGCGTACTTCGGGCTCGCGCAATAACCAGTGAATCTTGGTGGCGGAAAAGTATGGGTCAAGGAGGAGGCCGGTGCTCAGGTGCCACGCTTCTTCGAGTCCTTCCTTCTTCAATTCCTCGCACAGGTCGGCAGTGCGCCGATCCTGCCATACAATGGCACGCCCCACCGGTTTACCACTCTTGCGCTCCCACAACAGCACGGTCTCGCGCTGGTTGGTGATCCCGATGGAGCGAATTTGCCCTGGTTGAATACCTCCATGCTGCAACGCGGCATGAATCACCTGTAGGGTTACCCGCCAGATCTCTGCAGCATCGTGCTCAACCCAACCGGGTTTAGGGTAGTACTGTTTGAACTCGCTGTAGCTGCGCGCACAGACCTCCCCGGCATGGTTGAAGATAAGCACCGTGGTTCCAGTTGTTCCCTGATCAAGCGCAAGGACATACTCAGGCATATCACTCCCCCAGGTTCAGTGTGGGCTAGCGCCGCAGGTCTACCAATACGCGCCGCTTAAGCCGCCCTTTAAGCATGGCCGCAATGCGAGTGTCCAGCCCATCCAGACCAACCTCCTCATGCATCTGAGGCAATTGGTCCAGCTTGCCCGCCCCGGCGAGGTAGTGCCATGCCTGGCGGCGGCGCTGCATGGGGCACTCGGCGGAATCGATCCCCACCAGACGCACTCCGCGCAGGATAAAGGGAAATACGTTGAGGTCCAGCTCCGGTGAACCCACTAGGCCGCAACAGGTGACAACGCCGTCGTAGTGGGTTGCTTTGATGGCGGCAGAGAGTATCTCGCCCCCGACACAGTCCACCACTGCGCCCCAGCGTGGCTTCAGCATGGGGCGTTCGCTGCCTTGGGTCACGCTAGCGCGATCTATGATTTCATGCGCGCCAAGATACTCCAAATATTGTGCTTCATTTGGTTTGCCTGTGGCTGCGGTCACCTTGAATCCGGCGCGCGCAAGCAGCCCTACGGCAATGCTTCCCACCCCGCCGGTCGCACCGGTGACCAGTACCGGTTCCTGCCCAGATATCCGACTCGATTCAATAATCTCACGCACCGACAATGCTGCAGTCAGCCCGGCAGTGCCAAATATCATACTTTCCTTTAGACTCAATCCTTCCGGCAGAGGCAGCGCCCACGCACTCGGTACTCGGATCATCTGCCCGAAACCGCCGTCTGTCTCCATCCCTAGATCATGGCTAGTGACAATTACTTTAGCGCCCGGCTCGAAGGCCCCATTGCTGCACTCCAGCACCTCGCCGGCGGCGTCAATCCCCGGAGTGTGGGGAAAATTGCGCGTCACCCCCGGATTTCCCGTGGCGGAAAGGGCATCTTTATAGTTAAGGGATGAATAATGCACCTGGACTAGCAATTCGCCCGCGGGGAGTTCAGCGGTGCTGCGCTTTATAATATGGCGCTCAAAGCGTTTATCTTCCCTTTGTGTCACCTGTAGAGCTTTAAACGAAATAGGCATAATCTCTCCTCCTTGTCCCTGCTTGAGCACAAACAGGATATAGTGGCTGCGTTTACAAAAATATAGAAGCCATCTATACTTATGGCAAGTATCAACTTATTTAGGCTCAGATCTATTCTTTTAATTCACCACCTCCGTGGGAGTCCATTCTATGTCAGAGAACACCCAGACGATAGCCACCGCTGCAGAGGGAAAGCCCAGGCGCCTGGTTAAATTCATGCGTGTGTGCGTGTATGTAGCTGCGCTGTTTCTTCTTATTCTGGCCCTCTTGCCTGCAGGGCTGCGCCTCGGAGCACGCTATTGGCTCAATCAGCAACCGCACCTCGAGGCTGAAATTGACAACATCAACCTGAATTTATTTAGTGCTACCTGCGCCCTTGAAGGGCTCAGACTTAAGTACAAGGGAGATCCCAGCCTGACAGTCGAGCGCCTGGCTGTTGGATTGAAATACCTACCCCTGTGGAACAAGCAAGCCTTTATCGATTATGTCGAACTTGATGGTTTGCGCCTTGTGTTGGAGCAGGTCGTAGCAGCGGGTGAAGAAGAGTTAGACGGACTGCGCGTCGGCGGTATCATGGTGCCAGGCGCATCTGCAGAGCAAGGGGACGAAAGTGCGACCCTTGCGCCGGATGCCGCGACCCCGTGGGATTTTGGTTGGAACCGAGTCGCCATCGACAACTCCAAAATTATCTGGAAACAACCCGATTGGGGCGCCGACTTAATTATCGAGAAGGCGCATGTCAGCAACGTAGCCAGTTGGAAGCCGGAAGGATATAGCGATCTGGAGTTGCAGCTGCGCGTCAACGATGCACCGCTGGCGCTAGCCATGCAATCCCAGCCATTTGCTTTACACCCAACCGCCAAGTGGCACATAAAGCTGGATAGATTTGCCCTCGAAAAACTGGCTCCCATTCTGGCCTCCTTCGGCATTCATGATGTTGCGGGGATGTTGAGCTGTGATCTCAAGCCTGAAGTAACCTTAGGGGCAGGAGACGCCCTCAGCCTCAATGTGAATGGCAGCCTTGCCCTTGTGGGCGGCGCGCTGACCACTGAGCAGATCCATATCGCAGAGGCGGGTTTTAACTGGAGCGGCACCAGCGTGGTGAGCGCCATGCCCAAGGGAACAACCAAAGTTGCCCTTGAGGGCACCCTGCAAATACCGGTGTTGGATGTGGAAGATATCGGCACGGGGTTCGCGCTCCAACAGCAGGGTTTCAACTGGAGTGGAAGTATCAACGCACTGCTTGAAGCGGATGCCGCCCCTGAAGTTGAGATTAAGGGTGGTCTCGGAACAGATGCGTTTACCCTGCTCGACCGCCAACACCAGCGCTTGCTCGCCTCCTGGGCACAACTCAAGATCGATCATTTCAAGGTCACTGAGAAACATGTTCAACTGGGGCAGCTAGATCTCAGCAATCTGGTGGCACTACGTCCCTCTATCAGCTCCGATGAGGCCGAACCGGCGCTGACGCAGTGCGGCACCATCAGTCTGATAGGGCTAGAGGTGGAGTTACCAGCTGAAGAAGCGGGGCCGAAGGTGGTGCTGAGTGCGCTGAACCTCAATGGCCTCGGCGTAGAACTGATTCGCCATGCCGGCGGGCGCACCAATATTGATCAGTGGAGCAATTTGAGCGGGCAGGATGCTGAAGGTGAACAATCGGAGACACCACCGGAAGGGCTATCAAAAACCCAACCTGGCGCGCCACAGCAGGCTGAGGTAGATCAAAGCGCGCCGGAGCTAGCTTGGCGGCTGGACTCGTTTCAAATCGATGGAAATTCATATATCCGCGTCACCGATGCTTCGGTAACGCCGGAGATGGTCCTGCACCTTAACGAACTGAACTTCAGCCTAAAACAGCTCAACAGTGCTGAAGTGCAGACGCTCAATCCTTTCAACTTGAATACGAAACTGGGGCGCTTCTCCACGCTGCAGGTCGAAGGTGCCATGAGTGTGCTGAGTTCGGCTCCCGCCGGTTCCGTCAAAACCAACCTGCATGGATTCCCAATGTATAGCGTCGCCCCTTATGTAGAAAATGCCATAGGGTCGCGTATTGAAAAAGGTGAGTTAGACTTCAATGTCAGCGCCAACATCGAAGATAATCAGCTCAAGCTCAAAAGTCAGGCAGATCTGCGCAGTTTTACCTTTGGACCCATGACGGAGGAACAGCAGGAACAGATATCCAGCAACCTTGGGATGCCTATCTCCTTGGCGATGGCCCTACTTCGGGATAAAAACGGCGATATCCATCTGGATATTCCGGTCACCGGCGATCTGGCCAGTCCCGATATCGCCATTGGGCCTATTGTGCGCAAAGCTCTTCTTGGTGCGATCCAAGAAACAGTCAAACTTGCCCTTAAACCTTTGGGCATACTAAGCGGAGCCGGTAAACTGATAGGTATTGGTGCAGACTTGAAACTACCTCCGGTACTCTTCGCCCCAGCGGAAACAACCCCCGCTGACGCCGGAGCTGCGCTGAAACCATTGGGCGAATTGCTCGCCACGCGCCCGCAGTTGCGGGTGGTGTTGCAGGCGCCCCTGACCCAGGCCGATAGTGAGGCGATCCATGCCCAGTATGCAGAAACCCACGAGAAAGATAAGCCGGCCAGCAAGAAACAAAAGAAGCCGCAAGACAAGGCCGAAGAGGAAGGTCTTGACCCTGAGCAGTTCGGCATCCTGGCAACGGCCCTGCTGGAGGAGCGTCTGCAGATAATAAAAGAACAGCTTTTAACTACCAGTGGCGTTGATCAGAAGCAGATTCTTCTGAGCCAGCCCTCTTTGGCGCTTACCGCGGATGCTCCCCGGGTTGAAATACGTTTTTAAAAGGATCAGACCAGTAGGATGGGCAAAGGGGTGAAGCGACGTGCCCATCTAGTATATCTAAACACAAAACCTCTGGATTCCCGCCTGTGCGGGAAGGACGAGATGAGCGTTGGAGACCGGCAGGGATTGGCACGCTGCACTTTGTCCACCCTATCTTTTATGCAACTTCTTAACCGGGCACTACTGAAAAAGGATCGCACTTATGTTCAGACTTCCATGGCTGTTGCGCGCCCCTGTTCTACTGCTCTGCACAGTGTTCTGCCTCAGTGGGTGCGCGGTGAACCCGGTAACCGGGAAGAACGAGCTGGTTTTTGTCCCTGAAGCCAGCGAGATAAGTATGGGCGCACAACAATATGGCCCTGGGCGGCAGATGCAGGGAGGCGATTACACGGCCCACCCGGAGATCGTCGCATATGTGCGTTCTGTGGGGCAGCGTCTGGCGGCCGTGAGTGACCGGCAGCTTCCCTATGAATTCAACGTCATCAACGATGATACCCCCAACGCTTGGGCCCTCCCCGGGGGTAAAATAGCCATTAACCGTGGCCTGCTCACCGAGCTCAGCAGCGAAGCGGAGTTGGCTGCGGTGCTGGGGCATGAGATTGTCCACAGCGCCGCGCGCCACGGTGCCAAAAACATGGAGCGCGGGATGTTGCTGCAAGGGGCGGTGTTGGCCACCACCGTTGCAACCAGCAACAGCGAATACGCTGCCTTGGCTGCCGGTGGGGCGGGGGTGGCCTCACAGCTGATAACCCAGAAGTACAGCCGTGGCGCTGAACTTGAAGCGGACTACTATGGCATGCTGTATATGTCCAGGGCGGGATATGATCCACAGGCAGCCATAGAGTTGCAGAGAACC
Organism: Desulfuromonas sp.; assembly: GCA_028685815.1. GTDB lineage: Bacteria > Desulfobacterota > Desulfuromonadia > Desulfuromonadales > Desulfuromonadaceae > JAIVHC01. The sequence continues at coordinate 11,013 of JAQUDG010000028.1, read as the reverse complement.
TTTGTGCGGCTATCCGAAGGGCAGCAAAGCAATTGGCTTGACGGGATGTTTTCCAGCCATCCTCCTTCCATGGAACGGGTGGATGCCAACCGCGACACGGCCGCACAACTTGGCCCTGGGGGAGAACTAGGCACCCAGCGCTATGCCTCTACTATGGAACCCCTACGGCGCGATCAGCCTGCGTATGAAAAATATGCCCAAGGCCGTAAGGCCCTGAAAAAAGGTGAGTTGGGCACTGCGCTACAATACGCCGAGAGTGCGCTTGCGCTGCAACCGAAAGAACCGCTATTTCATAGCTTACGTGGCGACATCCATTTGCAACAAAAAAAATATGTAGATGCTATCAGTAACTTCGACCGCGCGCTGGCGCTAGACCCCACTTTTTTTCACTACTACCTGCAGCGCGGCCTTGCCCATCAGCAGCTCAACCACACTCAGCAGGCACAAGCTGATTTGCAGCGCAGCATTGACTTCCTCCCCACAGCTCCTGCTCTGAACGGCATGGGGAAACTGGCGCTGTCTCAGGGAAATACGCCAAAGGCGAAAGAGTTTTTTGCCGGAGCCGCCGCATCTCAGACCCCCGTCGGGGTGGCCGCTAAAAATGCTTTAGTCCGTCTCGATATCGGAGATAATCCGCAAAAGTACCTCCATCTTGGCGCAGGTCTGGATGCGCGTGGCTATCTGATCCTCCAACTGGCCAATGACACAGCCGAACCTGTCACCGCCATCGAGATTCAAGTGATCTATGTAGATAGAAACAAAAACCGCCACAGCAATACTTTGCAGATAAACCAGGTGGTGCAGGGTTCACAGCAGGTACGCTTCGGTACGGATATTGGACCACTATCAGGATTGGAGCAGGTACAGGCGCGCATCACCCACGCCGCCATAGCAAAAAGGTAGTTTAAGGAGGAAGTTGATAGGGGAAGTCGCAGGGGGGAAATAGGCAGGACTGTGCAAATACACAGAAAAGAAGTGCGTATTATAGAGCAAAAATATGCGCGCGTTCCTCTATTATCCGATGGTTTTGGTTGGTAATGTACAAAACATCGAATCGGTTGTGGCAGACTGACTTCGACCTCCTTTCTTCCTATAGTAAGACATAGTAGAACAGACAGCAGCAACATACAGAAAAGCCGGTGCGGATGCCTCCCCGCCCGGCTTTTTTGTTGTTTGTATTCTGTTCTAGCTGCTTAATTTTCCCAGTCAATGGCTAGTTCTGCCGGGCAGCGCGGTCTGCAACTGCCCGGAAGTCTATTCTCGCAGTGGTATCACGTTTGGTTGGACCTGTTGGCTTAGTCCCAGCCAAGTGCTTGGCGCTTTGGTGGCGCTTCCAGTGCCCTGGTACGCTGGCCTGAATCGTTCTTGGTGGTGAAGCGACTTAGCATATGGCGGAGTTGGTCCGCCTGGCTGGAGAGTTGTTCAGCTGCTGCAGCCCCTTCTTCGGCGTTGGCGGTGTTTTGCTGGGTAACGTCATCAATCTGGCTGATGCCGATATTAACTTGAGAAATCCCCAGCGCCTGTTCTTTACTGGCCGCGGCAATTTCAGCGATCAGATCGGAGACCTTGGTGGAGTGGGTGACGATCTCGTCCAGCACCTTGGAGGTTGTGGCGGCGATCTCCGCACCGTTTTGCGCCTTTATCACAGAGCCTTCAATGAGGTCAGCGGTTTCACTTGCGGCCCTGGCGCTGCGCGCCGCCAAGTTGCGAACCTCTTCGGCTACTACCGCAAAGCCTTTGCCGTGCTGCCCAGCGCGTGCAGCTTCAACCGCTGCGTTCAGGGCAAGGAGGTTGGTCTGGAATGCAATCTCATCGATCACCTTAATAATCTTTGAGATACTCTGACTCGATATGTTGATTTCCTCCATCGCTGCTACAAGTTGATCCATCGATTTATTGCCGCGATTGGCGGCATGGCTTGCTTCTGATGAGAGCTTGGCAGCCTGGGTGGCGTGGGCCGCATTGTCATCAGTCTGCGCGGCCAGTTCGTTTATGGATGCGGAGATCTGCTCCAGCGAACTGGCGGATTCAGTCGCACCTTGCGAGAGTGACTGGCTTGAGTCGGAGACCTGGGATGCACCAGCGCTGATTTGTTCGCCGCTGGTCTGGATGTTGGTAACCATTTCATTCAGATCGTGTTCCATGGTGTTTAGGGCGCCGCGAATCACGTCATTTTCATCGTACGGGTGAATTTCAAAGGTCAGATCACCGTTGGCCAAACGTTGCATAGAGTCCACCAGTTCATGTTCTAGGCTGTCGGCAAACTTATCCATGGTGGCAGCCATCACCCCAATTTCATCATTGCGGTTCATGGCAAGGCGCTGGCTGATGTGCCCATTGGTCATCTCTTGCAGCATGTGCACAACCCGCCCTATAGGGTTCGCCAGTCCGCGCGCAAACCAAATTACCACCACCAGTGATGCCAAAATGGTGAAGCCGACTATCCCCACAGCTCCATACAGCATGAGATGGGTCTGGGCTTTTATGTCGTCGGTGTAGAGGCCGGTACCCACAATCCAGTCCCAGTCTTTGGTGCGTTGCACATATGAGACCTTGCCCACCGGTTCGGTGAGTCCGGGTTTCTCCCAGCGGTAGTGGACGAAATCACCGTCTTTGGTGCGGGTGGCGTTGACCATTTCGACAAATAGCTTTACCCCATCGGGGTCGGCGTAGGAGCTCAAGTCTTTGCCGTTTAAGGAGGGGTTGAACGGATGCATTATCATGCGCGGGTGGCTATCGTTGATCCAGAAGTAGTCGTCCCCGCCATAACGCATGCCAGCGATGGTGGCAATGGCCATGCGCTGCGCCTCATCCCGTCCTAGGGCGCCGTTGCGCTCCAACTCGACAAAGTGGTTGATGACCGAGGCTGCGCTTTCGGCCTGAGATTGTACTTTGGCGAAGCGCTCTTGATACAGATTGTCGGTGGTTTTCCAGTACAATCCTCCGAACACCACGCACATAACCGGCACGGCTAGGGCAAACAGAAAGTATATTTTGTTGGCGATCTTTAGGTTATTGAAATTCATAAATCATCTCCTGCATAAAAAACAGCTCTGAACAATACCTGCCCCGTATTTGCGCGACAGACTTCACTCTCTAAATATAGATAATATTTTAATTGGGGTCATTCTAAAACATGAGTTTATTATGCTCAACATATATTGAATTTGCTTTCTTTAGCAAGGGAAAACTTGTTGGCGAAAGAATTGCCGCGTGGCGCTAATGTGTCGTTAGATTGAAGCTGTTTGGCGTATTGTGGCGTGCTATGAGAATAGCGTGGCGAGTTGCTTTCTGAGTAAAATGATGTTTAATAATGTCGATCTTATATGCGGTTTTATACTCCATAGAACAGGAACGACGTGTGGGTCGATGTGGGTGGACTTAGCTTGGCATAGCTGTTGACACAGGGAGCGGGTTGTGTGTATATGGTCTTAGCAATTGAGAATCAATCGCATTGACTGCGCGCTTACCGCAAAAACATAACCCAAGGAGAATAGCGATGTCACTGGAAATGTTTGAAAGTTTTCTGGAAGAACATTGTCTGAAGGCAACGCGGCAGCGGCGGAGCGTGTATGCGGAGATCCTGGCGATGGACGAGCATTTCGATGTTGATTCTCTATTGCTGCGCTTGAAGCAAAATGGGCAACGTATTTCCAAGGCAACGATTTACCGTACCCTGCAACTGCTAATGGAGTGCGGCTTGCTGCGTCGAGTTCAGCTCGCACCGGATGGGATGGACGCGATGTATGCCGCCTGCCCTGAGGGGTGCGCCATTGATAATCTGGTGTGTACCACGTGTGGCAAAACCGTTCAGTTTAGTAAAGAGGGAGTGTGCAATTTGTGCGAGGACATTGCGACCAAATATGGTTTCGCTTTGAGTTCTCATTGTTTGAATATTTTCGCGGTATGTCCAGAATGTCAGAAAAAACAAGGAGATGAATAATATGCAACAACGTGACGTAGTAGTTATTGGTGGTTCTGCAGCGGGTCTGATGACGGCAACTACAATTAAACGCCGTTACCCGCAAAAATCGGTCACTGTGATCCGCAACGTAAGTAGAACCCCAGTTCCTTGCGGTATTCCGTACATATATGGAACGCTGCGGGCGGTGGAGAAAAATCTCATCCCCGATGAGATGATTACAAATCAGGGGATAGAAATTGTGGCCAGCCATGTGGAGGATGTGGATCGGAGCAGCAAGATTGTTTCATTCAAAGACCACGAGTCCATTAAGTACGAGAAACTCGTTATGGCTACAGGCTCTAAGCCGATTGTTCCGCCATTGCCTGGCATCGAGTTGGAAAATGTGTTTGCAGTGGCGAAGGACCCGTTTTTTCTGCAGCGTATATTCTCTGCTTTGCAGGTGGCACGTGATGTCGTGGTGATTGGTGGCGGCTTTATCGGGGTTGAGATGGCGGAGCAGATCGCGCGTTTGCAAGCTGAGATTCAGGCCGATACGCAGGTATCGCTGATAGAAATGCAGGACTGCTGCCTTTCCTTGGCGTGTGAGAAGGAGTTCGGGCGTGAGGTGGAAGAGGAGTTGAGAAAAGAGGGCGTAGCCCTGTATCTGAGTAGTCAGGTACGCAACCTCGAAGCGGACAGCAAAGGGAAGGTGAAGGCAGTGTGTCTTAGCGATGGTAACACCGTTAAGGCTGATGTGGTCATTTTAGGAATCGGGGCGCGCCCGAATATAGAACTGGCCGAGAGCATGGGGCTGAAAACCGACCCGCAAGGCGGAGTGGTGGTAGATGAATATATGCAGACCAGTGATCCAGATGTATATTCCGCTGGAGATTGTGCTACCAAGTTTTCATTCTTCACGGGTAAACCTTCTGGAGTGCGCCTAGCATCGATCGCAGCCTCTGAAGGGCTGATCGCCGCTACCAATATCTTCAAACCCAAGACACGTAAAACCATCGGCGCTCTTGGTGCTTTTGCGACAAAGGTGGGGGAGCGCAGCATCGGTGCAGCGGGCTACACTACTGCGGCGGCACAGCAGGAAGGGATTGAATTCGTCGTCGGGGAGGCGTCGTCTCCCAATCGGCACCCGGGTGGATTGCCGGGGAGCATGAATACCAAGGTCAAGATGCTGTTTCGCAAGGAAGATGGGGTTTTGATCGGCGGGCACGTATGCGGCGGAGAAGCGGCAGCAGAAATGGCCAACGTTATGGCTGTGGCTATGCAGGCCAAGTTGACTGCCGAAGATCTTGCAACTATGCAGTATGCCACCCACCCACTCCTGACGGCTGCACCTACTTCGTATCAAATTATGCTTGCGGCGGAGTTTGCGGCGGTCCAGATGCGCGGATAGAATACAGAAAAAAGATGTAGTTGACGGCAACCTTTTCCCCGGAGGTTGCCCAGACTACAGGGCAAACAGCCACTTGTTTATTTGGGTTACTCCTTATCAAGCAGGTGGCTGTTTGTTTATAAATGTGCTAGGTTAACGCCGTTTTGCGACGGTTGCCAAGGGTACGGTTTTGCGGCGTCTTTTTGCTGCCAGCACCCCGTCCACGTGCTTGGCCGCCCATGCTCGGGTGTAACAACCTAACCGCCTTAACCCGACCGCAATCCAAAGCGGTGAACATCAGCATACTAATAAATAGGAGATATAGCGTTTATGCCCATGTCACAGGACTTCAAGCAACGCCTGTTCAGTCAGGTCGATTCCATTGCCGCCCATTATGGCACTCCGTTTCATATTTATGACGAAAAGGGGATTCGTGAAACCGGCGCACATCTTCAACGGGTTTTTGCCAAGGTTCCGGGCTTCCGAGAATATTTTGCGGTAAAGGCGCTACCGAATAAACGCATTATGCAGCTCATGCTGGAGATGGGCTTTGGGTTTGACTGCAGCTCCATACCGGAGGTGCATATGAGTCGTGAGCTCGGGGCGAAGCCTGAGGACATCATGTTCACCTCGAACAACACCAGCCAGGAGGAGTTTAAGTACGCAGCGCAGGACGGCGGCTGTATTTTGAACCTGGATGATATCTCTCTGGTGGATAAGGTGCCGGAGTTTCCGGAGCTGATTTGTTTCCGTTACAACCCCGGTCCGCGGCGTACCGGCAACATCATCATCGGCAATCCCGTAGAAGCAAAGTACGGCATCAGCCATGAACAGGTAGTAGAGGCGTACCGCAAGGCGCGCGCGCGTGGGGCGAAGCGCTTCGGCCTGCATACCATGGTCGCATCCAACGAACTCGACTATACCTACATGGTGGAAACAACCCGGATGCTGCTTGATCTTGCGGTGCTGTTGAAAAAAGAGCTGGATATAGAGCTAGAGTTTATCAATATCGGGGGTGGTTTCGGGATCCCGGCAGAGCCAGACAAGGCACCGCTGGATATCGATACCATGGCCCTAGAGATCACCGCCCTGTTCGATGCCTTCAAAAGTGATAATGGCTTTACCCCGAACATGTACATGGAGAGCGGACGCTTCATGACCGGACCACATGGTTGCTTGATTTCAAAGGCAATCAACTTCAAGCATATCTATCGCGATTATGTGGGTATGGATGCGTGCATGTCGGCGCTGATGCGTCCGGCGCTGTACGGTGCCTATCACCATATCGATGTGGTGGGTAAGGAAGATGCCCCCAAGAATAAGACCTACGATGTGGTGGGGTCATTGTGCGAAAATAACGACAAATTTGCCATCCAGCGTCAGCTTCCGGAGATTGAAGAGGGTGATCTGCTGGCGTTTCACGATACTGGCGCCCATGGTCACGCCATGGGGTTCCAGTATAATGGGCGCCTGCGCCCCAAGGAGCTCCTGCTGCGTACGGACTCAAGTGTGGAGCTAATCCGACGCGCGGAAACCATGGAAGACTACTTTGCCACACAGAATTTTGCGGCGGATGTGTTTACTCCCTGATTAATTAAACTAACCTTCAAGCCCCATCTTGCCTAATTCTGGCAGATGGGGCTTTTTATTCTAGAGTAATGAATATGCAAACGTTTGAAGTGCACTACCAGCAGAACAAAAAGATGGAAATAGAACTGGTTGAAGCCGAAAGCGCCGAAAGTGCGTGGAAGGAATTTGTGCTGCGCACCAAGGGGGAAGCCAACGGAGAGACCAAGCAGGTGATGTGCGTCATTCGCCATAGTATAGATTAAGACCACAGCGTTAGTCGCATCAGTAGGAATGGCTTCCAAGTGCGATGTAGCAAATGTCTTTTATTTCGTCTAAACCTCTATATAGCTTAGGGATGGAGCAAAACTGGAAATGATTTCACCTCCGCCCATCCGGGTTTGTCCTTAATGTTGAACATCGCTGGGTGGCTGCGACATGTGCGGCTGCGTTTGCAGGGGCGCGAACTGATGATTAGCGGGCAATGCCGCCAATGTGGCAGTTGTTGTCAGCGTATTCAGATTCAGCAGGGCAGACGCTGGTTACGTTCGAAGCACGCCTTCAAAAAGCTGGTGCGCACCCATCCTGGATATGGACGCTTCAGCATTATGGGACGCGACAGCCACGGTCTGCTCCTGTTCGAATGCAGCTGGCTCCAACCCGACAATACCTGTTTAAACCACGAAAAACGGCTGAATATCTGCCGCAGTTTTCCGGCCAAGGGGATTTTTTTCTGTGGTGGCCAGTTGCCGCGCGAGTGTGGCTACAAGGTGCATGAAGTGGTACCCTTTGCTAAAGTATTGCAGGAAAAAATCGATAAAAGGGAGGAACGCCAATGACACCAACGCCAATTAAGCCAACGCTGAAGGATACTGCGTCAGTTCAACCATGCCACAGCGAATGCCGGAGTGAATCACTTGTTGAACTTGTCGGGAACACCCCACTGCTGCGCTTGGCTGGGTTTGAAACGCCGGGCGGGCCGCGATTTGGGCCAAGCTCGAGAGTGCCAACCCGGGGGGGAGCGTTAAGGATCGCATTGCCCTGAGTATGATCCGTGCCGCCGAGGCTGCGGGAGCGCTTAAGCCTGGCGGTGCTCTGGTTGAACCCACCAGCGGAAATACCGGTATCGGCCTCGCATGGATATGCGCACAACTCGGTTTTATCCCTGCGGTGCTGGAATGCAAACTGCTTGATAAGGTGGTGCGTATCACCGATGCAGAGGCCATCTCCACCTGTATTAAGCTGAATCGTCACGGCATAAGCGCTGGAATTTCTTCTGGGGCCAATATTGCAGCGGCTCAACAGGTGGCCGCTGGGTTCGATGCAGGTTGCAATGTGGTGACTATTATCTGCGACGGGGTGGAACGCTACCTCTCCGCTAATCTGTTTGTCTGAGTTTAAAAGGAGAGGTGTATGCGGATGCTGCCGCGCCATGCCCGTGTAGGGCTGAGTATTGTGCTGCTGGCTTTCTTGCTATGCAGTTTGTGTGGTGCAGCAGCTTACAAGCAGCAACTGCGCGGTCAGGTCAGCTGGGTTTACGACGGTGACACCATTAAGGTGGATGGTTATGGCGTAGTGCGTCTGGTAGGGATAGATTGCCCCGAAAAGAAGAACAGCCGCCGCGACCGAGATTTTATCCGCCTGGGAGCCCGCAGCGCAGCGCAGTTGCGCCGCAGTGAGCGTGACACTCGCCACCACTTGATTCGCACCCTCAAGGGGCGTCAGGTGCGACTGGAGCTCGAAGACCCGCCGCGGGACAAATATGACCGCCTGCTCGCCTATGTATGGCTCGAAGATGGCACTATGCTTAATCGAGAACTGCTACGCCAGGGGCGGGCGCGGGTGTATCGCTATTTTGATTTCGCCCATAAGCAGGAGTTCCTCAAGCTTGAAGCGGAGTCGATCCGTAGCCAGCGTGGCATGTGGGAGTGAACGGGGGCGACTGTGCATTTAAACACCTGTTTAACGTTACTTTTGAATCAAACAAATACGCACTTCCACCTGTTTGCCCTTTTAGAGTCCTGTTAGAGTCACAGCCATCAGAGAAACAGATACACGGTTGTTGTGGCAGACAGCGGTGATTCATCTCTGACCTCCTTTCTTCCTTGAATAACACACAAAAGCCGCTGCGGATGCCTCCCCGCAGCGGCTTTTGTGTGTTTAAATCCCCCGCCCGTGGTTGACCTTGATTTTTTGCGTTATACTCACTCTGGTGTAAGGGCAATTTAAGGCTGTGTGTCTTGAACCCCGCAACTTGAGTTTGTAAACCTGTAGCTGCCACCTGCAACCGGCCAGGGTGCTAGGTGATCAATAGAGAGAGCTTGTGAAAAATATTCGTTTGAGGCTGACTTCTTGCTGCCTGCTCTGGGCGGTAGTGTTTTTTTGTCCCGCGGTGGAAGCAGGCGTGCAAATAGCTGCGCTAGAGCAATGCGTGCTGGAGATGATTCGCAGCGGTGAATCGGACAGCATGACCCTAGGGCAGGCACGGGTCTGGTGCGAGGCGCAGTTAGATGAAAAACTAGCGGCGGACGCATCCCCTGATGTTGTCGTAGTAGAAGCCCCTCCATCTGAAACTGCACCGCCCGAGACGCTGATGGGACAGCGCATAAAGGAAGAAAAAGAGCTCAGCTGCAGCCCTTTCAGCCTAGTTGCCCATCGGGAGAATTATCTCCTGCCAGTGAGTTATAACAGCAAGCGCAATGGCGAGCCACATGGGGTTTCTGACTCCGACTTTAATAACGTCGAGGTTAAATTTCAGTTCAGTTTAAAATTTGCGGTATGGCGCAATGTCATCAGTGACGCAGATCTGTGGGCGGCCTATACCAATCTATCCTTCTGGCAAGCGTATAACGAGTCCCGCTCGAGCCCATTTCGTGACTCCAATCACGAACCAGAATTGTTTCTGAGTAAGGGTACCGATCTGGAGTTGTTTGGTATTACCAATACTATGAACCGCATCGGGGTGGTACATCAGTCCAACGGCCAAGGAGGGGATAAATCGCGCAGTTGGAACCGCGTTTATCTGCAGATGTTTTTTGAGCGTAACAACCTAACGGTGATATTCAAGCCTTGGTACCGTATCCCCGAGTCCAGCAAGGATGGTCCTTCAGGGGATGATAACCCTGACATTCATGCTTACCTGGGCTATGGAGAAATAAGGGCGCTGTACAAGTGGGAGCAGCACACCTTATCACTGTTGTTGCGCAACAACCTTCGCGACAGTGACAACAAGGGTGCCGTTGAGCTGGGTTGGGTCTTCCCCATCACCGATTGCATCAATGGTTATATGCAGTATTTCAACGGCTACGGCGAAAGCCTAATCGACTACAATTCCAGCGTAAACCGTGTTGGAATCGGCTTTACCTTTACAGAGTTACTGTGAGGAAGGGGGAAACAGGGCAAGAGTAAGATCTCTAGCTAGCCGTGTTTACACCCTGCGCACTACCGCGCCATGCATGAAATTCTCTACTTAAACCTAACTCTCCAGCCCTTGTTCTTTAAGCCACAGATCGATAAGAAAGCGCGAGATGCTGCGGCGTGAAGGGAGAATGGGTAGCTTACTGGCGCTGAACCAGGCGGCGTCTTCGAGTTCATCTCGCTGGATCTGAATAGTGCCACTGGCGTAGTCAGCTATAAAACCGGCCATTAGCTGGGATGGAAACGGCCATGCTTGGCTGCCGCAGTAGCGGATATTGCGGATATGGATACCGGTCTCTTCAAGCACTTCCCGGTAGGCGGTCTCCTCTAGGTTTTCCCCTGGTTCCATAAATCCGGCCGAGTGGCTGTAACGCCCCGGTTCCCAAGTGGGTTTACGCGTCAGGAGGAGTTTATCCTCGCGCTGAACCAACACAATGGCGCAGGGGTGGATGTGGGGGAAGTGGTGCTGTCCGCAGCCACAACACTCCATCCCCCATGTCACTGGGATGGGGCGCATGGGGGCGCCACAGCTGCTGCAAAAGCGACTGTTCCCCAGCCAGTGGTGGAGATGCTTCGCTAGCACCCCCATGGAGATGAGAGCGAGGTCTAGATCTGGTTCTTCGCGCCGTAGGCTGTATCCCGTGAGCCCTGTAAGATTTGCTGGGGGTGTCGCAGTGGTGGGGAGAAAGCAGACCCTGCAGGGGAGATTGTCCCACTGGCCACAGTAAAAGGTATGTGT
>JAQUDG010000135.1:3187-6204 GCA_028685815.1 Desulfuromonas sp. | reverse complement strand
GAGCTTAAGAAAGATTTTTGAATGTGCACATCCCGTTGTAAAAGGTTTGACGTATAAGCTGTACTGTGTGGCGTTGCTGTATATTGAAGATATTGAAGACGATATGATTGCCCATCTTGCGACTGAAGAAATTGTGAATAAAACGCAGATCAGAGCATTTTTCGAAAAACAGCTTAAAGCAGAGCTTTTACATCCGCTGAATCCATAATTAGTTCTGGAGACGATTTGCGTCAGACACGGCTCTTAAAAAAACTTGATGCGCTTATCGGACCATTATTGGCGCGTATCCTCCCTGCATCCCATTCCGCGAACCAAGCAGATTTGTGCCTCACAAAAAGTAGTACCTCAACCCTGTTATTCATCCGCCCTGGTGGAATTGGCGATGCGGTACTGTTGCTTCCGGTGCTGCAGGCTGTCAGGGATAAATATCCCGCCGTTGAACTTGTGGTTCTGGCAGAAAAACGTAATGCAGGTGCTTTTGCGTTGTGCCCCGCGTTAGATGAAATCTTGTGCTATGACGATTGGCGCCATTGGGGCAGGTTGTTCAAACGACGCTACGCTGTGGTGGTGGATACCGAGCAGTCGCACTACCTTTCTGCAGTAATTGCGCGCTTTCTGCGGGCAGGAACCCGTACAGGGTTTGCCACTAACAATCGTTCGCGCCTGCTCAGCTTGGCTGTGCCTTATTCTCAGCAGGACTACGAACTGGGCAGCTTTGCCCGTCTTGTGTCCGCATCCGGAATTTCTTTGGGATCTGTTGCGTGCCGGGATTTTATTTCTATACCAGAAGAGGTTCAACGCACCTGTGATAAGTTGCTGGAATGTTTGCAAGGGGTCCCTTTTGTTGTGTTATTCCCTGGATCCAGCATTGCAGAACGACGCTGGCAAATAGAAAAGTTCCACACCTTGGCGCAACGATGTAATGCCGCTGGTTATGCTGTGGTGGTGGTGGGAGGCGCGGAAGATAGGGGCAGGGGAGAGGCCATTGTTGCAGGTTTGAAAGGGACCAACCTAGCGGGTAAGACAACCATTAAGCAGACTGCAGCGGTACTGAAGCGAGCCAAACTGCTTGTCAGCGGTGATTCTGGGGTAATGCACCTCGGCATTGCAGTGGGTTGCCCAACGGTGGCGCTGTTCGGGCCTGGCATTGCGAAGAAATGGGCACCCCGCGCACCGGATTGCCATATAGTGAATCTTGAACTGAAGTGCGCCCCTTGTACACAATTTGGCACTACGCCGCCATGCCCCTACGGTGCAGCGTGTATTCGCGACATCAGTGTGGATATGGTATGGCCTGAAGCGCAGAAGTTGCTGAAACTACGAGATTGATATCTGCGCTGCGTGAGTTTAAAAAGAGATCATTATGTTATTTACGTGCTTAGGTACAAAATACTCAAGTGGTTTTTAAAGGAGATATCACCGAGCCCTGAAACGGTAAAAATGACAACTTTTGTCGATTTTATCCGTATCGGCAGTGAACAGGGGGATGTATGGACAGACAACAGCTAGTCAAAGAGGTTAGTAGAATCATTCTTAAATACATTCAACCCGAAAGAATTTACCTTTATGGGTCGGAGCAGAATGGTGAAGCCACTGCCACAAGTGATATCGATATCGCCTTTTCTGGGCAAAAAAGCGATGATTTAGAGCCGATATTTGCGGATGTCAAAGCGCTTCCATCGTTGCTTAAGGTTGATATTGTAAATTTGGCCTGGTGTGAAGAGCGTTTTGCTAATCGCGTCAAGGACACTGGGCGGGTTCTTTACAGCGCCAACAAGCAGCTGCGGTTTGAAGATGGGCTTTACAATTATATCCGCGCTTTTTTGCGTTTTGAGAAGGTTGTCGAAGGTCGTGAGCAGTTTGTGGCTGATGGGTATGGGGATATCTATCTCGATCTAGCGGTTAAGAGGTTTGAATTTACGTTTGAAATGAGTTGGAAAGCGCTCAAACGCTATCTGGATTATACCGGTATTGTGTGTAAGAACCCGCGCTCTTGCTTTCAAGAAGCCTATGCCCAGGGTCTGCTGGAGAACGAAACGGTTTGGCTCAATATGATTGAAATGCGTAATAGTTCTAGTCACATTTACAATGAACAGGAAATCCGTGGAATACTGGATAAACTTAAGGAGTGTTCTGCAGCATTTGGCCAGTTGAAGGAGCGTTTGGAAGAGCAATTATCGGAGTAGTGAAGAGAGGAGGTTTTTTGCATAAATCCCGTCATCCTCGCGTAGATGGGGATCCAGTGCGCTTCCACGCAGCCCAACGTTGGTAGTTTTGGAGGTTTCTTGTTAAACGAATTCAAACGAACATACGGTAAGGTGCGAGCTATTTCTCCAGAGGAATTAAAAACAGCATTCGCTGCTATTCAGGGGATAACGCTTGCGGTGCTGTTTGGCTCCAGGGTTGGGGTGAAAGAGAGACAGATCAACCCTAAAAGCGACTACGACTTCGCCGTGTCGCTGGATAAAAGCACCCCGGCCGACTGGGGACACATAGCTCAAGCTCGTCTCGAGATCGGGAAGGCTCTGCACTTGGCCGATTGCGACTTTGATCTGATTGATCTTCAGATCGCCCCTGCCGGAATCAAAAAAAGTATAGGAAACAACTACCTTCTCCTCAAAGGATCGGAAGATGAGCTTCTCAACTTACTTGGCCAGCGCTCGACAAGTGGCTGAAACTGAGAAAGAGGTTCTTGATCTGCTGCATAGCAAAGCTGTCCAGACCGGTGCCCTAGATAAGATCGAGATTCGTGCTGCCTGGGCATCAATGCAGAGCATCATTGAGAATGCCATTGGTAAAGCGCGCCGCATTCTGAAGAACTATGATTGCCCCTTGGTTCCTACCCGCGCGCGCGACGCATTGGTGATCATGCACGATACTGGTCTGCTCAGTGATGATATGTACCAAAGTCTGATGAGTGCAGTTGGGTTTCGAAACGCCATGATTCACGACTACATGAATTTCGATGAAAAGGTGCTGCTTGGTATTCTGGCACAGAAAAAATACCTGGATATATA
>JAQUDG010000135.1:0-3087 GCA_028685815.1 Desulfuromonas sp. | reverse complement strand
AAGCAGCCATTTAAATATTTAACTCATATATTGAGTCAGCTTGCCAGCAGTGAGCATTACTTATTCCTTTTGTCTGATCTGCGTGCTTTGTTACCGCAGCACAGTGATGGAGCATTTAAGACCCTGTTGAGTCGGGCAAATAAGGCGGGACTGTTGACGCGTGTGTGTCGTGGGGTTTACCTTTACCCTGCAGTGTCTTACCCCAAGGGGGTCTTGCTGTATCATGTGGCTGCGCTGTTGCGTGCAGGTGAGTTGAATTATATCAGCTTAGAGTCTGCACTAAGTAATGCAGGGGTCATTTCACAAATTCCTTTCAACTGGGTAACCATCATGACTTCGGGCCGCAGTAATATGGTGCGTTGTGGCCACTTCGGAACGATTGAATTTATTCATACGGATAAGCGGATTGAAACATTGGTGGATCATTTGGTTTATGCTGAGCCATATCATTTGTGGTTAGCCTCCGTAGCGCTTGCATTGCAGGATATGCAGGCAGCTCGTCGCAATATGGATTTAATCGATTGGGCGGTTGCTGATGAATCTATTTGATAAGTTAGTTGAACGGGCAATGGAGCGTAGCGAGGCCCATTATACCTTGCAACCCGTTGTTGAAAAAGAGTTGTTGCAGCACGATATTTTACGGGAGCTGAGTCACGCGGGTCTTTTGAGTGGCTTGACGTTTATTGGCGGCACCTGCTTGCGTGCTTGTTATGGTTCGCCACGTATGAGTGAAGATCTCGATTTTACTGGTGGCGGCGAATTTACTTATGCGTCTTTAAAGTCACTTGGTGGGGTGTTGGTGCACCGCCTGGGGGTCAAATACGGGCTAGAAGTTGCTGTGAGCGACCCGGTGCGGGAGGATGCGGCGGTTTCAACTTGGAAGATTAGGGTTATAACACGACCTCAGGCTAAAAGCTTACCAAGTCAGCGAATTAATATTGATATTTGCGCGATTCCCAGTTATGCCGTAAAGCCAGCTATGTTACATAACTATTATGGCGTGGATATGGGCACGGCTGGGTTGATTCTGCAAGTGCAGAGCCGTGAAGAAATTCTGGCGGATAAATATGTGGCTTTGGCATTTCGTAAGCGGATTAAAAATCGTGATTTGTGGGATATTTTATGGTTGCAGCGTCAGGGGATAAAATTACCTATTGAGCTGTTGCCGGATAAATTGAAAGACCATAAACAGTCACAGGCTTATTTTATTGCGACCTTGAAAGAACGTGAACAGCAGTTATTGCACGACGAACAGCTACACAGTGACTTTGTTTTTGAAATGCGCCGGTTTTTGCCTGTAAATGAGGTTAATGCAACACTTGAACGAGCTGAATTTTGGGCAGTTATTGTAGAACATGTTCAGCGCGGCTGTCGTAAAATTACCTTGGCCCTGGAGGGGAAGAACTGAAAGGGGCCAAGTGATTACTCCATCCCAGTAGGATGGGCAAAGGAGAGAAGCGACGTGCCCATCAATAGCTATTCATCCCCCGATTATCCAGTGGGATGCCTGCATGATGGGCGCTCATCCTACTGCTAAATTAAATCTCTGGAATGATGGATAAGGTATGCATATAAACCAAGATATCCGCTGGCATCAAAGGCTTAAAGGTTTTAGAGCTGCGGTCAATGAACTGCATGATGCCGTGGTTTTAAGCAAGGAACGTGACCTCAGTAAGCTGGAAGAGCGCCAACAGCATGAAGATTGAGGCCGCTATTCCCGGTTTACCTGCGCTACGTGCGCAACAAATTTGTGCTGTTTTGGAACACCACCCCCAGGTGGAAAGGGCTGTCCTCTTCGGTTCACAGGCGCGAGGGGTGACTGGCCCGCTGAGTGATATTGATATTGCGGTGTTTGTGCAAGAGCGCGAAGAAACGTTCATGCTGCGCCTGCTATTACTAGAGCAACTGCAGCGACTAGGGGGCTTGGTTCCCGTTGATTTGGTTGTGCAGCGGTGTATGCGGAGCTATTATGACTTGCACCGAGCAGCATTTTGGAAGCAACTACTGAGAACTTTTCACTTTATTCAATAAGGATATCTGCCATATATGAAATACATCGGTGCACACGTAAGTGCAGCAGGCGGAGTATTTAATGCCCCGGAAAATGCAGCACAGCTCGGTGCCAATGCATTCGCCCTGTTTACTAAGAATCAGAAGCGCTGGGATGCCAAGGATTTAAATAGTGCCGAAATAGCTAAATTCAAGGAGCAGTGTGCAGAGCTTGGGTTTACCCCCCAGCAGATTTTACCGCACGACAGCTATCTGATTAATTTAGGCCATCCTGAGGAGGAGAAGCTTGAACGTTCGCGGAGCGCGTTTCTGGATGAAATGCAGCGCTGTGATCAACTGGGGCTGATGTACCTGAATTTCCATCCCGGAAGTCACCTGAAACAGGTGGATGAAAGCACCTGTCTGAGCACCATTGCCGCATCGGTAAATATCGCCCTGTGTGCGAGTGAAAACGTAATTGCAGTGGTGGAAAACACCGCCGGGCAAGGGAGCAACGTGGGCTACAGTTTTGAGCATTTAGCCGAAATAATCCGCCAGGTGGAAGACAAAAAGAGGATTGGCGTGTGTATCGATACGTGTCACACCTTTGCCGCCGGTTACGATTTAAGTTCAACCGCTGCGTGTGAAAAAACCTTCGCCGAATTTGACGCCATCGTCGGGTTTGAATACCTCAAAGGGATGCACCTGAACGACTCCAAAAAAGAATGCGGCAGCAGGGTAGACCGCCATGCACCGTTGGGCGAGGGGAGCATCGGGTGGGATTGCTTCAAATACATCATGCACGACAGTCGCTTCGACAACATCCCACTGATACTCGAAACCCCGGAGCCGCAGCGCTGGGCCGAGGAGATCAGCACCTTGCGTTCTTGGTGTTCTGAATAGGTTCTAATAAATAAATTAAGGGAGTAGTTGGGCGTAAAAAGGCACGTTAAAAAGATTGACAAGCACGCGCGCCTTTTCATATACTCCGCTCCTGCATGCCGTAGTAATTATCTATACGGTTGAAGCACACTAAATAAGCGGGAATAACTCAGTTGGTAGAGTGTCAGCTTCCCAAGCTGAATGTCGCGAGTTCGA
>JAQUDG010000134.1 GCA_028685815.1 Desulfuromonas sp. | reverse complement strand
ACCGGATAATCACGTTTGCACGCCTGAACACCCCGCCATTGCAGAAGTTGCTCTAGGGTTTCGAGCTGACGTGGTTGCAGAACCGCCGCTCCCTTGACATGCAGGCAGGCTGGCCCCGTGGGGGGGGGAGAAACGTACCTGTTCGAGCTGGCGAAATTCTTCCTCTGCCCACCACAGGCGGTCTTTGTCCTGGAGTTGCTCGCGCAGAATATCCATCAGCTCCTTGAGATGGCGGGTATCTTCGGCGGCGTAGTGAAGCATGGCGGCGGAGAGTGGACGTGCAGACCAGTCAGCGCGCTGATATTTTTTGTCCAATTCAAGGCCGAAATACTTGCTCAGAATATCTCCCAGCCCCACCTTGGGCTCTCCCAAAAGCTGCGCCGCAGTCATGGTGTCAAACAGGCCAATAATCTGAATATCGAAATCGCGCGCGAGGCAGCGAATATCGTAATCGGCGGCGTGAAAAATCTTGCAGATGTGTGGATCGGCAAGCGGGCCCTTCAACACGTTGATGTCAGCACCTGCGAGAGGATCGACCAGAGCGGTTTCGCCGCCCCAGCTAAACTGGAGCAGGCATACCTTCTCTTGATAGGAGTGCATGGAGTCGCCTTCGAGATCGACGGCTATTATTTTATGCTGACTGAGGGCATGGCCAAGATCGGCCACTGCATCGGTAGTGGTTAAAAGAGGTGCTTGAGACATGGTGTTGAGACTTTCTACCTGAATGAAATGCTTGATATTATTGAGTTTATTTATTTTATCCCCAGAATCTTGAGCACCGCCGTCATTTGTTCTTGGGTGCCGATAGATATCCGTACCCCATGGCGCAGATTGGGGGCGCTGAAATAGCGTACCAAAATCTGGTGCTGTTGGAGCAAAGAGTAGACTCGCTCTCCATCGCCATCCGGGGCGGAAGCAAACACGAAGTTCGCCTGCGAGGGGATCACATGATAGCCGCTACCTTCAAGCGCGGCGGTGAAAGAAGCGCGGGTGGCGCAGATCAACTCTATGTGCTGACGCAACCAGGCTTGGTCCTGCAGGGCAGCTTCTGCAGCTACTAGGGCGAGACGGTCGAGGTGGTAATGATCGCGTATTTTATCCAGCGCGGCTATCACCTGCGGGTGCGCTACCGCAAGCCCCAAGCGCATTCCGGCGAGGGCATAGCTTTTGGAGAAGGTGCGCGTAACCACCAGGTTGGGATATTCGCGCACCATGTCCATAGCGCTGGTGGCGGCAAAATCGGCGTAGGCCTCATCCACCACCAGCATACCGCTGCAACGGGTAGCTAGATCGGCAATGGTGGCGCGACTGAAGGAAAACCCCAGAGGTGCGTTAGGGCTGGTGAGGAAAAATATTTTACCGCTGTAGGTGGCAGGAAAACCTACCAGGTCAAAGTTGGTATCCAGCCCAAAAGCGCGCGGCGTCGACCCTTGAATCTCTACCAGGGTGGAATAATAGGTGTAGGAAGGCTCGACAAAAGCCACTTCATCGCCGGGGTCGGCAAAGGCGCGAATCAGGTTGTTGAGCAGCTCATCGGAACCGTTGGCCATAATTACCCACTCAGGCGGATAGCCATAGAGTTCGGCGGCAAGGGCACGCGCACGTACGCTGCCAGCATCGGGGTAGAAGCGCAAATTGGCGCCTGCATTTTCCAGTTCGGCGCTTATCGCTTTGGCCACCTGCGGTGAGGGCGGATACGGATTTTCGTTGGTATTGAGCTTGATCCATTCATGCGCGTTTGGAGGTTGCATCCCCGGGACATACCCAGCCATAGCGGCAATATTGGAGCGCAACGGTAATTTTGGTTCAGACATCAGGCTGTGTTCCTTTTTGCGTCTTTATAGGTATGAAGTCGTAAGGTTAGCGTTAGAATTATAGCGTGCAGGTAAATGGTGCAATCCATCCGCTTGGTTTAAGGTCAGAATCTAAGGCAAGATTGTGGGTAAAGTCAAAGTTTATGTCCTTACTACTCCAATCTCGATACGATCAATCCCGGATTTTTCCGCCAATTCAGAACTGCGTACACACGCACAATGCCAGCCTCAACTTTATAATAGACTGCAAAAGGGAAGCGCTTAGAAAGCAATCTGAAATAACCGAAATGCCTAGAATGTATGCCAGCATAAATTTGTAGCGCCTGGATATCTGCCCACAAGGTGTCTAAAAAATAATCTCCTAGACCATCCGCCTGTCGCTGATAAAACCTAAATCCGGCAGCTAAATCCGCAACCGCTTCATCAAGAACCAAAACCTTCATTTTATCAGTTCACGCACCATCTGTTTGGCGGCAGCTATCTCCACAAAATCAGCTTCCCCTGCAGTGATGCGCAACTCCCTCGTGCGGAGAATATCGGCATGCCACTCCGGCGAAGAAATTGCACTGGAAGCGCCAGCCAGATCATTCCATATTTCTTCCATAGCTTGGAGCTTTTCGGCGAGACTCATATCATTCAAAGGCAAATAACTAGACATGATACTCCTCTTTTCAGTTTAAGGGATTGACGCGTAAGTGGCTTGTACCGAGTGATAAGTAGACGTAACTTTAGCATGGGGCGAGAGCCACGAACAATGGCGTTCAAACAACAGCAGATAAACCTTGTTCTTTTCATCCTCGGTACGCGGGAATCCACGTCCCGTAGAGACGTTGCATGCAACGTCTCCGCCATCATTCCAAATATCCCTCCGCAAGCTCCCCTTCGCTTCAGTAACGCTCCAGCACCTGATATCCGGTAGTACGGCGCACGGGGATAAAACCAGCGCTGCGAATCAGGTGGATGATTTCGGTTTGCGACATGCGAAACGATACTCCGGCGGCAGCGACGACGTTTTCTTCGAGCATGGTACCACCCATGTCGTTGGCGCCGAAACGCAGCGCGCCGGCAGGACAGACCCTTTGTTCTCAGGAAAACATTTGTTAAACCTCAGGAGCATTTGTATACTGCAATGCTCAACCGCTAAATTTTTCAAACGCGCTAATTTAAGTTTGTAATGGAGCAATATTTGCTATGCCAACGTGCTGGATCATCGCAGGACCAAATGGTGCAGGCAAAACTACTTTTGCCATGGAATACTTGCCGAAAGTGGAATGCACCTACTTCATCAATGCGGACTTAATCGCCGCGGGACTTTCTCCTTTTGCACCAAATCGGGAACTTCTTTCCGCTAGCCGGATCTTTCTCAAAGAAATTGAGGAGCGCATCACAAAGCGTCAAAACTTCGCCTTTGAAACAACCCTTGCTGGTCGCAGTTATTTACGCCTAATCGACAAGTTAAAAAGTTCAGGTTGGGCTGTGGAACTTATTTATCTGGCGCTGCCCAGTGTCGAAATGTCAAAACTGCGAGTCGCAGAAAGAGTCGGGCACGGAGGCCACAATATTTCCACCCATGACATTGAAAGGCGCTTCCCGCGCAGCCTGTCAAACCTACTAAATGAATTCAGCCACAGAGTAGATCGCTGCCTGTGCTTTATGAATGACGGAGAAGCACCAATACTTGTTTTTGAGCAAAATGGCACAACTCGTGATATATTTCATCACGGTGACTATCAACTCTTGCTAGAGGCGACTACATGAGCGACTACTTGACAGAATCATTTAAAAAAACTCCCTCCAAAGAAGGTCAGATCATTTTGGAGTCGCTGCAAAAAGCTGTGTCTGATGCACTGGATAAAAAACGTCGTTTAGGGCAATACGCAGTGATATGGAAAAATGGTGCCCCTTTCATGACCAACGAAGAAGGCCACAACTCCACAAACGAACAGTAACCGCAAGGGCACGGCATGACGAGCCCCTACCCGCCCAACAATCAACAGTGCATTTTTCACCTGCATACCTCCGCACATCGCCCTTAAAACGCTCACCATGATCGCACTTGCGCCCAAACTCCCTCGTGCAGCAACTGTATGGGAGATTCACGTATCGCCCATACAGTTTTCGCCAAACCGCTCGCACCATCCCCCTCTTCGCTTCAGTAACGCTCCAACACCTGATATCCGGTGGTACGGCGTACGGGGGTAAAACCGGCGCTACGAATCAGGTGAATAATTTCGGCTTGCGACATGCGAAACGATACTCCGGCGGCGGCGACGACGTTTTCTTCGAGCATGGTGCCGCCCATGTCGTTGGCACCGAAACGCAGCGCTACCTGGGCCATCCGCGCTCCTTGGGTGACCCAACTGGCTTGAATGTTGGGAATATTGTGGAGCACCAGGCGCGACAGGGCCACCACGCGTAGGTAGTCGGTGCCGGTGGCACCAGCGCTGATTTCGCGCCCAAGTTCGGTGTTGTCGGGCTGGTAACTCCAGCTGATAAAGGCGGTGAAGCCACCGCTGCGGGTCTGAATCTCGCGCACACGCAACAGGTGTTCAATCAACTGCTCCGGGGTTTCGCCGCAGCCGAACATCAAGGTGGCGGTAGTTTTCATCCCTAGAGCGTGAGCGGTCTCCATCACTTCGGCCCATTTGCGCCAGCCGATTTTATTCGGGGAGATGTGGCTGCGCACCGCATCCACCAATACTTCAGCGCCGCCGCCAGGGATCGATTCGAGACCGGCAGACTGGAGACGTTGGATACATTCACGCAAGCCTAGCCCTGCGTGGGTGGCCAGATGCACCACCTCCGCGGGAGAGAGAGAATGAATCTGTACCGAGGGGAAGCGCTGGCGTAGAAGAGTAAACAGCTCTTCAAACCAGCTTAAAGGGAGTTCGGGGTGAATACCTCCCTGCATCAGCAGTTGGGTGCCGTCACACTCCACCAGCTCCTGCACCTTGGCGCAGATTTCGTCGGTGCTGAGTACGTAACCCTGTGGATCGGAGATGTCGCGGTAAAAAGCGCAGAAACGGCACTGACAACCACAAATATTAGTGTAGTTGACGTTGCGATCTACCACAAAGCTAACTTCGGCTTTGGGATGAAGGACCACACGGCGTGCAGCGCCCATGCGCCCAAGGGTGAGCAGAGGCACCTCGTGATACAGGTACAGAGCCTGTTCTCTGGTCAGGGGGATGTCATGTGCCAGGGCGGTATTGATGGTGTCTAGTTCTGAATCTGGTTGAGTCATTTTTTGATAGTTTCTTGCATAAGTATTTAATGCAGGGACGTTTTAATACACGTGTAAATCCTGATAAAGAGTGTCACGCTCCACTGGGGTGCGTCCTGCGCTGCGTATCTGGCGGATAATCTCCTCCTTGTCCAGCGCCTGGGGGGAGTCAGCTCCAGCGTTGTGGCCGATTTTTTCCTCCACCACGGTACCATCGAGATCATTGACTCCGAAGTGAAGCGCCACCTGAGATATTTTGAGCCCAAGCATCACCCAGTACGCCTTGATATGTTGGAAATTATCTAGATAGATGCGGCTGATGGCGAGGGTTTTGAGGCAATCGATGCCATCGGGACCGTGCGCCACCTTGATGTTGGAGTTTTCGGTCTGAAACGCCAGAGGGATAAAGGCCTGAAAACCGCCACTACGATCCTGCAGCTCGCGCAATTTGCTTAGATGATCGACGCGGTGGATGTAGTTCTCAATATGCCCGAACAACATGGTAGCGTTGCTCTTTAGTCCTGCAGCGTGAATTTTTTCGGTTACTTCGAGCCAACGCGCGGCGGAGATTTTTTCCGGACAGATTTGCTGGCGAATTTCAGGCGCAAAGATCTCCGCGCCGCCGCCGGGGGTGGAGTCGAGGCCAAGGCGTTTGAGCTCGCTGATCACTTCTTCCACCGTCAGTTCGCTGATACGGGAAAAGTAGTCGATCTCAACAGCGGTGAAGGCCTTGATTTTGATTGCGGGGTTGTTAGCCTTGATGGTGGCCATCAGGCGCAGATAGAACTCAAACGGCAGTTCTGGATGTAACCCCCCCACCATGTGGAGCTCGGTAGCGCCGGCGGCGGTGGCTTCGGCAGCTTTCTCCAATACTTGGCTCAAATTATAGGTGTAGGCGTCGGGTTCGTTGCCCTCTTTGCAGAAGGCACAGAAACGGCAGTGGTTTACACATACATTGGTGTAGTTGATATGCCGATTGACGTTAAAAAATACCCTGGCGCCGTTTTTTTTGCGATTAGCCAGGTCGGCTAGTTCGCCAATGGCGAGCAGGTCGTCTGCTTCAAACAATTGAAGCGCTTCGGCATCGGTGATGCGTTGTTCCTGTTCTATTTTGGCGCGAATGGTAGCAAGAAATGGATTCATGTTGTTCAGACCTTTTATAGATTTAGCAGTAGATCTTTTTATACTGGCGTATCTGTGGGGTGCTCCGGCACGGAAGAGTCTCCCCAACGCTGCAAAAGATTATGTTGAAGTTGGAGTTGATCG
>JAQUDG010000133.1 GCA_028685815.1 Desulfuromonas sp. | reverse complement strand
GTCCTAAATGGTACATTGGTTTACGCAGATGACGAAAAAATCTATCGCCTGAAGTTGAGTGATTCTCTCCCAAAGGGGGAAGTTATTACGTCCGACTATAAATACGATAAAGGCAATCTGCAGTTTGATAGCGACCAGATATTTTTTAGCACCGCCGACGGTACACTTCATGTGTCTACCGCCACGGCTGCCGAGTCAAGCCTATTGCTGGAGGATGTGGCTAAATTTAAGGTTGTTGCTGAAGATGCTCTCTATATAATTCAGACTAAAGACACGCAGACATCTCTGTGGTTTTCCGACGGTACGCTGGACGGAACCTACCAAGTTTCGGCTTTGGATAATGCCGCCAGTCGTTATGATTTGGAGGATGCCTTTGCTATTAAAACCGACGGGTTTTGGGACGTTGGCGCTTGATTATCTACGAAGAATATCCCTATCTCCTTCAGTAGAAGACGAAATGCTCAAACGACATCTTGATTTGAAATAAAAAAGGCGGGCCTCTCTTCAGAGGCCCGCCTTTTCAATTCAAGACGCTTAAGTTACATGGGCGTCAACAGGGGGATGTCAGTACTCTACTGTTTTCTGCGGCGGGTGTAGAAGCCCAGCCCGGCCAGACCAACGCCCAGAAGAATGAATGTAGAAGGCTCGGGAACAACGGCGACCTTTGCGGAGCCATTTTGATTTGAGTAGGCTGTGTACAAAGCACCTTCAGGAAAACCAGGATTTTGAGTTGGGGTATCGATGTTCATGTCAGTTGTAAGTAAAACCCATTCAATTGGGTACTTTTCAAACAGGTCAGTTGCTTCTGAGGTAAGCCAGAAACCTGGGAGGTAGTTTGTAAACTCAAATTGTAGTTTTACCGTTCCCTGATTTTGCAGATCGTTGCCAGTGAAATCAACAAAGGTATACCCAATGCCATTCGTGAGCGACAATTCAGCTACCATTGTTCCATTCCCGAAGCCTGTGCCACCGGCACCTGCAGGAGGACTTGTCCCGGCTGGGTTTGCGAAGATAGAATCCAGTGCGGTATCAAGATAAAAACCAATGGTGCCGCTGGTGTACTGAACTCCGATTTGGGTCACGCCGGTGCTCAATAGACTAAGACTGGTTACGTGTCCCTCGAGGTTGTTCCACTCTGCGGTTACTTCATACCCACCTAATTGATTCAGCCCTTCTTTATCGATAATGCTATTGGCGAGTAGATCGTTTACGCGCAGATTTCCACTGTCGGTAAACTTATCACCCACACTGAGGGCGCCGTCCCCATTTGTATCATATTGAACAGTGCTGGTCTGTGAAGCAAAACCTATTTGGTTGAAGAGACCGGTCAGCGTATCTGCATCACCGTGCGCTGGTGCGCCTGCGGCACCTACATCCCACATCAGTGAAACCGGCATCGGAGACGCTGCTGCCTGTATGGCCGTAAAGGCAAATACTGCTAGTGCGAGTAAAATTGCTTTTGTTTTCATAATTTCCTCCTGTTTATTTGGGTAAATTCGGATGATTATTCATCCAACCTGGTCTTCTTGCCCTAGAGGTTATGCATACCCTGTGCCAACGTGTAAGTACCTGTTTTGGTTGCATATAAAATGAGTGTTTGGTGAAGTGTAAACTACTTCGACACGGATCAAAGACATATAGAGCTTAATTTATAGGCATAATCGGGGCATAGCGCTTTAATTTTAGTCTTTACTGTCAGTTGCAATAGTCTAGATGTATGGCATTAATTACATCGTAGCAGGGAAGCAAACTCTGCTTACTATTGATAGCTGAGAAGGGCGTGCAGAGTAGGCGCGGAATCTACGTAGTGGTTGGGCTTGGTTTAAAGAGGGGCTCTGTTGCAAACTATGCTGAAATGGAAATAACTGGTGACCCTTTCTCCGGACTTAGCAAATTTTATGCTTCGAAATTTTCGTTTTTGCAGGGCGGAGCGAGATAGCCTTGTGATGGATGAGATTTATCGCCTTCGATATCAGATCTACTGCATCGAGCGTGGCTTTGAGTGCGCAACTGATTATCCGCAGGACATGGAAACCGATCGATACGACAAACATTCAGCCCATTTTTATGTTATCGCAGCTAAGAGTAAAATTATTATCGGGACGGTGCGTATCATTCTTCATTCTTCACTGGGGCTTCCTGTGGAACATTTCTTTAGTCTGGATAAAAAACTAAAATATAGTGGAGATCCGAGCAAAATAGGGGAGATCTCGCGCCTGGCTGTCAGCAGAGATCTGCGCCGTGCTGAAATAACCCGTCTACTTAGTACTCTGCCCGGAATGGATATGAAGAGTTTTAAGGAGGTGCAGGAGCTCAGACGGGAAATGGAGGAGTATATTGTAGAAGGCTTATACAGATGTATATATCACCAAAGTTTAGAGCTGGGCCTGACCCATTGGTATGCGGTTATGGTTGAAAGTCTATGTAATCTTTTGCGTCGCTGGGGCTTGTGCTGGACTCAGGTAGGGAATGAAGTTGACTACCATGGTTTGCGTACTCCCTATCTCGCCGAGATCGTGGAAATAGAAAAAAGCATTATTTCAGACAACCCCCAATTACTTCAGCGTTCATTTGATCTGTATTGAAATGATTCGTTTTGGTCTCAAGCGTATGGGGTAGAGATATGAATTTTGTATACACATTATAGCTTAAATATTCATTTTAGCCGTTGAATCAACACCTTATATGGAGTTTGCAAATGAAATTTTTAAAACATACATGCTGGCTTCTTGTCGCATTGATATTTGTGACAGCATGTCAAACTCAAACCAAAGAAGACTTGATGCAGCAAGGTAAAAACTCCATACAGCAAGGAAACCCCCTTGGTGCGGCCGTATATTTTAAAAACGTTTTGGAACAAGATCCGAATCATGTGGAAGCGCGACATCAATTAGGTATGGCTTATATTGACGCGCAGAAATATGAGCAGGCAGAAAAAGAATTAAATAAAGTACATTTGCAAGACCCATCTAGTGGGGAGGTAGTTCTCGAGCTGGTTTATGTTTATTTGATGCTTGGTCGGGTAGATGCGGCTGAAGAAATGCTTGAGAAATTTCTTAACGACCATACCAAGAATTCACGCTCGCAAGAGTATATAGGTCTTATCCTTCTGAATCAGGGAAAAGAAAAGCAGGCTATCCCTCTATTTGATGAAGCTGTAGCAATGGATCCAGATAATATCGGCGCTTTGTTGATGAAGATACGTCTGGGGTTGAAGCAAAACCGTAGAGAGGAGGCTGAAGCTTTATTGCAAGTCTCTCTTAACCGGTTTCCAAAGGAAAAACAGCTGTATCAACTTTATGCTGCGCTTAAGGTTGGTTCTGGAGAGCTGGAAACTGCTTACACCACCTATCAGCAGCTAATCGAGATAGATCCCACAGATATTAAGCCACGCTACTGGTCTGGAGTACTGGCTCTAGAACTAAACAAAACCGCCGAGGCGCAGGCGATAGCCGATTATTTGCTTATGAAATATCCCACCCAACCTGAGGGGATGCGCCTGAAGGGGATGATCCTCTACATAAAAGAAGATTACGCCGATGCGGCGGTAGCTCTGCTTGAATCACTCAAAAAGATGAATGACATACCTGGGCGTTATTTGCTCGGCATGACAGAGTTTCGACTCAAAAGCTATGAACTGGCTTTGAATCAATTTCAACAGGCTCTTGATATGCAACCACAGCATGTTCAATCTCGGTTAATGCTTGGCATCGTATTACTGCAGCAGGGGCGCATCGATGATTGCATCTACCAGACAAGTCAGGTGCTCTTGGAGCATGACAACCTCGCAATCGCACACAATCTGATAGGCACTGCCTATCTGCATAAGGGAGATTTTGATCTGGCCTCCAGCCATTTTGATCGCGCTATTGCCCTTAATCCAGCGTTGGCGGATGTGCATGTGAAGAAAGGTCTTTTGAATCTTTCACGCCAAAATCCAGTTGTGGCCGAATTGGAATTGGTGAAGGCGGTTGAGGTGGATCCAGAGTCTCTTAAAACCCGCTTTTTGCTAGCCTCTTTATACTTGAAACAACATAACTATCAGGGAGTTATCGATCTTCTCACAAAAGGGATTAGGGGTACGGAGCAAGACGCCTTGATCTATAACTATATGGCGGTCGCCTATTTAGCCCAAAATAAGAATGAACAGGGGATAGCCAGCTTTAATGAGGCAAAAAGGGTCAAATCTGACTATGTGTCACCTTATTTTAATCTGGCAAATTACTATATGGGGCAACGCCAATACAACCAAGCACTGGCTGAATATCATGCAGTGCTTGAATTCGCGCCGGAGAATGTAAAGGTTCTCATCGCCATCGCTGCCCTTGAAGAAATACGCGGAAATAATGAGGTGGCAAAAAAAAGGTACCAGGATGCGCGCAAGACAGAGAGTCCTGAAGGATATTTAGCTTTGGCGGGATATTTCATGCGCACAGCTTTGCCCCAAAAGGCAGCTGAGGTCATTGAGGAAGCCTATTTATCTCACCCCGACCGCGTAGATATCTTGAAATTGTACGGGCGTCTTATGCTGGAGCGTAAAGACTACCCTAACGCGGTTAAAGCATTTACTGCGTTCGAGAAAATCAATCCGGGGGAGGGTGCTCCGTTGCTAATGGAGTCCTTGCTTGCCAATGGCCAAAAAGAGAAGGCGTTTGACCTAGCCCGCTCTAAAATTGCTGCGCAGCCTGACAATATCTTGGGATATGTCTTATTGGCAGCGCTGCAACAGCTTCAAGCGCAGGTCGGTCCTGCAGAGGAAACCCTGTTGCGGGGAATTGAGCTGGCAGAAGAGCCGCGTGTTCTCGTTATGCAGCTGGGGTTTTTGTATGTAAATAGCGGGCGTGTTGAGGAAGCGGAAAAGAGATTCATCGAATTGAACCGCGCTTATCCTGATTTTGTCCCAGCGATGTTCGCCTTGGGGATGCTGAGCGATCAGCGCGGGAACAAAAAGAAGGCGGAGCAGCAGTATCGCGAGGTGTTGAATATCGCGGAAAATCACACTGGTGCCATGAATAATCTGGCCTACATGTATGCGGAAAATAATGGCTCACTGCAAGATGCGTTGGTGTTGTCCATGCGCGCATTTCAAAATGACCCCTCCAATCCGGCAGTACTAGATACCCTCGGAATGGTTTTATTAAAGAGCGAGCGCTTCGCCGAGTCGATCTCTGTTCTGGAAAAAGCCACCAACCTTGCGCCAAACGCTGCAATTCTGCATGTACATCTGGCACAAGCTCTTATCGGGGCTGAAAAACAGGATGAGGCCCGGCTGGTTCTGCAGCATGTAATTGAAGTGGGATCAAACGATAACGCAGATTCTGGTTCCACTGCGGATGTCGCTAAGGCAAAGCTATTACTTGAACAAATCAATAAATAGAGGTTCTTATGTCGGGAGTATTGTATGAAGCATAATTTCCCTACGATTTTAGTCGTAATAGACATCGTAGTAGCAGTTATATCCCTCATGTTAGGGCAGGCGTTCTATTTTGGGCAGAAGTGTGCCTTTGGAAGCCTCACCAACCATGGCGCGGTGGCGGTAGTTATGTTTGTCGCGATGGTGATCTTTTCGAGCTATTTCTGCGAGATATATCGGTGGGAGAATGCCTTTGGGCGCCTTGATCTTGTCGCCCGCAATGGTGTTGCGATCCTGCTGGCCTTTTTTATGTTTTCTTCCCTTTCGTTTCTGATTCCTTCCGCCATGCCTGGCCGAGGCGTGCTGGTCTTTTCCCTGCTTGTATTCTGCTTTTTCCGTTTCTTTATCCACCAGTTTTTACTCTCGATGATTGAAACATCAATAATGTCGGTGCGGGTGCTTGTAGTGGGGTGTGGTCCCCTAGCACAGCAGGTACAGGAGCTATTGCTGAAGAGCCCTGGCCGCCAGAAATTTGTGGGGTTCGTAAGACCCGAAATAGATCTGTGCTGTGTCGACGAGAGCAAAATACTCGGCGAAGTTGAAGATATAGAGAAGCTTGTGGAGGCTACCTGCTCCGATCGCTTGGTTGTCGCTGTTTCAGAACGGCGCGGTAGTTTACCGGTGCGTGAGTTGCTTAATTGTAAACTTGCCGGCATGGAAGTTATGGACGTGCAGACGTTTTATGAAGAAATGACGCGCAAGCTTCTGCTTGAAAACTTTCAACCCAGCTCATTTATTTATTCGGACGGTTTTAGAATCACCATCTTCAAGCGGTTTATCAAGCGGGTTTTCGATATTCTTTTATCAATGTTAGGGCTGGTTCTTACGCTACCATTTTGGCCCATCATTGCTTTTATGGTGAGGTATGACTCAGCAGGGCCAATATTTTATCGACAGAGCCGTGTTGGGGAGGGGGGG
>JAQUDG010000132.1 GCA_028685815.1 Desulfuromonas sp. | reverse complement strand
ACTCCAACTACCAAGCCTAAAGCGAATTATTTCCGCTGGTGCCCCGGTTCCGACAGATATCCTGGCTCAACTTGAAGGAATGCTCTGCAGCACTTGTAAGGACGCTACCGCAGGAATTTCTACCCCAGATTTTCACTCCCTATGGTGCTACCGAGGCCTTACCGGTATGCTCCATAGGCAGCCACGAAATTCTGCAGCACACCGCGGCTAAAACCGCTACGGGGCATGGCATCTGTGTAGGCAGACCCGTAGACGGCATTGATTTGAAAATTATCCGCATAACTGATGCACCGATCTTCTCCTGGGATGATGCCGAAATATTACCCACCGGCAGTATTGGCGAGATTTGCGTGTGCGGCCCTCAAGTCACTTCCGGGTATTTTCGGATGGACCAAGCTACCGCTGCGGCCAAAATTCATGTGAAAACAGGCTGTTTTTACCATCGCATGGGAGATGTAGGCTATCTGGATGAACAAGGAAGAGTGTGGTTCTGCGGACGCAAGAATCACCGAGTGGTAACCGCCACTTCCACCCTCTATACCATACCGTGTGAGGCTGTATTTAATCTTCATCCACAGGTAGCACGCACTGCTCTAGTCGGGTGCACAGAGGGGCTGGCGCAGCGTGCAGTCTTATGTGTGGAGTTGCACAAGAATGTATCTGAACAGCTAGCAGCGACCATCATCGATGATCTGCGCCAGATCCAACTGCAATATCCACATACAGCAGAAATATGTGCGTTTTTAACCCATCCGCAGTTTCCGGTAGATGTCAGGCACAATGCCAAAATATTCCGTGAAAAACTTGCACTGTGGGCACAAAAGAGATGGGCACAAGCCAAACAGGATCAGGGGCTAAGGAAATGAAGGCTTTAGTCACCGGCGGGGGCGGTTTTCTCGGCAAGGCCATTGTTGAACGCCTGTTGCGCAGAAATATTGAGGTGGTGAGTGTGTCCCGTTCGCACCATGCGCCCCTCGCAGATCTTGGAGTTGCGCAGATTTGCGTTGATTTAGGCGATATGCCGCCAGATCATCCGGCGTTTGCTGGCTGCGATATTGTATTTCACGTCGCAGCCAAAGCTGGGGTGTGGGGGGACTACGCCGAATACCACCGCGCCAATGTGCTTGGCACCATCAATGTTATCGCCACCTGTCGCCACCACGGTATTGATAAGCTGGTATACACCAGTTCTCCAAGTGTAGTGTTTGGGGGCGAACCGATTGAAGGCGCTGATGAATCGCTCACTTATCCGCAGCACTTTGATGCGCCCTACCCTGAAACCAAGGCCATTGCGGAACAGCAAATTCTGGCGGCAAACGACTCTACGCTAGCTACGGTCGCGTTACGCCCGCATCTGATTTGGGGGCCGGGGGATAATCACCTGGTGCCGCGCATTATCGAACGTGGACGTAAACGTCAGCTGCGTAGAATCGGGCGCCAAGATAATCTGGTAGATTGTGTATATATTGACAATGCTGCCGACGCGCATGTGCTAGCAGCGGAAAAATTGATTTCAGGCGCGGATATAGGGGGCAGAGCCTATTTTATCTCCCAAGGAGACCCGCGCCCACTGTGGGATATTGTAAACGCCATCCTCGCCTGCGCTGATGTGGCACCCATCGAACGTCACGTACCAGTTAAGGCAGCTTACGCCATTGGTTGGCTACTGGAAAAGATCTATACTATAGCGGGTATCCAAGCCGAGCCACGTATCACCCGTTTTGTAGCCCGTGAGCTGTCTTGCGCCCACTGGTTTGATATTTCAGCAGCACGGCGCGACTTGGGTTACCGACCCCGCATCAGTATGGAACAGGGACTGGAAAAATTGCGGGAACATCTGCGCGAAAATTAATTTCGTATTACATGCAATATGCTAAACAGCTTTAGCTTGACTTATGTAAGTAACTGAAATTTAAAGCAAAATACTGGTGGTTAAAAATTAAGCAGCACGAGGAAAACGCCAGTATATACGCTAGTTAGGTGCTCTAAACAGCAAGTATCCCATACGTTATCCACAGGGTTGTGTTGATTCATTTCATCTCGACATGGGGGCTACATTGGCCGTCATAACATTTCACCTAGATATTTCAACCACAGATTTTTTACGCTACTACCAGGGGCAAGCCAGCAGCGTCAGCGTTATCGCTGATGATGGGCGCCGCCTACGTTTGCCGGCAATAAGATTCCGTCCTTTTCTTGAGCGCACTGGGGTGCATGGACGCTTCCGTCTGGAATTTGATGCTAACAACAAATTTATTTCTCTAACGCGTATCTAGATTGATATGTATCGAGGTTTGATTTACCCATGATTATTACTTTGAGCATCTTGGCCTTGGCGGCGGTTTTCTTTATCTCCGGTAAAGTTCGCTCCGACCTTGTCGCACTATGCGCCCTAATCCTTATGATGGTGTTCGGCATCCTGACGCCGAATGAAGCGTTGAGTGGATTTTCCAACTCAATAGTTATTATGATGATTGGTCTGTTTGTGGTCGGGGGTGGGATATTCCACACTGGCCTAGCTAAAATGGTGAGCAGCAAGCTTCTGCAATTATCAGGCACCAACGAAACTACGCTGTTGATTGCGGTGATGTTGGTCGCAGCGGTGTTCAGTACTATGGTTAGTAATACCGGCACGGTGGCGGTGATGATGCCGATCGTAGTCAGCTTGGCTGTGAGCGCGCAGATAAGTCCTGGCAGATTGCTGATGCCGCTGGCTTTTGCCAGTAGCTGTGGCGGCATTATGACTCTAATCGGAACACCGCCCAACCTAGTGATTCAGCAGACCCTGATCGCCGAAGGGTGCGAAAAATTATCTTTTTTTTCCTTCGCCCCAATTGGTCTAGTTGGCTTGTGCAGCGGAATAATTGGTCTGCTCTTTCTACGTAAATTTTTACCCACCAATGAAGGGGCAAAGGGTAAAAAACACAAACGGCGCTCAGTTGATGAGCTTGCTACACGCTATCAGTTGGCGAACAACCTGTTTCGCGTAAAAGTAGGGTCAGCTTCAGCGCTAAAATCAAAAAAACTGGCCGAACTGGATATATCTGCTCGGTTTGGCCTGAACGTAATTGAGATTCGACGCAAGACCTCGACCAAAAACCAATTCCTCAAGACTATCGATCAAGAAATTGGTGGCCCAACAACTCGCATTGAAGATGGAGATGTTCTCTATCTATACGGCACCTTCGACCAAGTGTGCAAATTTGCCCAAACCTGTGGTCTGCTCCTGCTGGATCATCAGACAACTGAAGAGCAGCACATACCCGCCACAGAGCGATATGCAACGGCCCAGATCGGTATCGCCGAAGTGATGCTGACTCCCAGGTCAGGACTAACTGGTCAACCAGTAATGCACGCAGGGTTCCGCAATAAATATCGGGTGAATGTCCTCGGAATTCAGCGCAAGGATAGTTTTCTGCTACACAACTTGAAGGAAGAAAAGATGAACCTTGGGGATGCCCTGCTAATTCAGGGCACCTGGAAAGATATCGCCCTGCTTGCCGCTGAACAGACAGATTTTGTGGTGGTTGGTCAACCGTTGGAAGAAGCACGCAAGGTCACGCTGGATCATAAAGCACCTATAGCCGCCGGAATTCTGCTCCTGATGATAATTCTATTGGTCGCTGAGGTGATTCCGTCAGTTGTTGCGGTGATGCTTGCTGCCGTGTTGATGGTAGCATTCGGTTGTGTGCGCAATATGGAGGAGGCTTACCGCACGGTAAACTGGGAGAGCATCGTACTGATTGGTGGGATGATTCCCATGTCCATTGCCATCGAGAAGACCGGCGCCGCTGCGCTGCTGTCAAATACACTTGTGGGTTCGTTAGGCAGTTATGGACCACTTGCATTGCTTGCCGGGGTATATTTCACAACATCCTTGCTTACCCTGTTTATTAATAATACCGCCTGCGCAGTGCTACTTGCCCCAATCGCCTTCACCGCTGCGAGCCGCCTTGGCGTCAGCCCGTATCCATTTCTATTTGCAGTCTCGATCGGTGCCAGCATGTGCTTTGCTTCGCCGTTTTCTACCCCACCCAATGCCTTGGTAATGTCGGCCGGACGCTACTCCTTCGCCCACTATATCAAGGTCGGGGTACCGCTGCAGATAATGCTGGGCATTATTATGGTTATAGCGCTACCATTTTTCTTCCCCTTTTAACCCTGGCGCCTGAAGCGGCTTAAGTAGCAACTATCGAACTGCGAAGGAAAGCACTGATACTATGGAATATGCTGATATACGGCAGGCGTGCGAGATATTGGGAATCAAAGAGAAGGCCAGTCTGAAAGAGATAAAGCAGCGTTACCGGAAGTTGGTGCGCCAGCATCACCCAGACCGCAACGCAAGCGTCGACAGCGAGCAAATCCGCTTTATCAATGCTGCCTACGCAGTGTTGGAAAAATACTGTTCGGAGTATACGTTTTCATTCAGCAAGGATGAATTCTTTGCGCAAAACCCTGAAGCCAGATTGCGGGAACAATTCGCCTATGATCCAGTATGGGGAGGAGCGCAGCCTTCAGAGGATGATTGACAACCGTCCGTCTTCCGGGCTGCTTTTATTCTGCAGAAATGCAAACCAGCCTTTCAGACAAAATGCCAGAAAGGCTGGTTGATACTTTGACTTCAGACAACTAACAGTTACTTACTTCCTCGACACATCTCTATTGCACGCTGCAAACGTTTTATGCAGCGCTCGCGCCCCAACACCAAAGCTACTTCGTAAATTCCTGGTGCGCTGGTGCCGCCCGAAAGCGCCACGCGGATGGGCTGCCCCACTTTGCCAAATTTAAGCCCAGTTTGTTCCAAAACCTGCTTGAACGCAGTTTCAATCCCTTCTGCATCAAAGGTTGCGGTTTTAAATTGTTCCAACACTGCAGAGAAAATCTCGGTCTGTTCGGCAGTTATGAATTTTTCTACCGCTGCTTGATCATAATTCAGCTCATCTAGGTAGTAAAAAGCTCCCTTTTGCGCCATCTCTACCATGGTTTTACTGCGGTCTTGTAATGTTTTCACAACCTCGGCTGCGTCCAAGTCGGCGTTAGTATCAACCCCATCGCTGTGCAGATAGTCCTGCAACAGTGCTCCTAGACGCTGCGGATCGCCCGTTTTGATGTAGTGCTCGTTTAGCCACAGGAGTTTGTCGGGATTGAATACACCGGCGGAGCGCCCAACGCTTTTTATGGAAAACTTTTCGATCAATTCAGGCATGGAAAAGATTTCTTCATCCCCGTAAGACCAGCCCAAACGAACCAAGTAGTTTACCATCGCTTCCGGGAGGTACCCCATATCGCGATAGGTCATCACCGAGGTGGCTCCGTGGCGCTTGGACAGACGTTTCTTATCATCCCCCAAAATCATGGGGACGTGAGCAAATTGTGGTACTGCGTACCCAAGGGCTGCATATATCTGAATCTGGCGCGGAGTATTATTTACGTGATCATCGCCCCGTACGATCAGGGTGAGGCCCATCTCAGCGTCATCTACTACCACCACAAAATTATAGGTGGGAGTACCATCCGTACGCTGGATAATCATGTCGTCGAGTTCGCAGTTGTCGAAACTGATGTTCCCCTTGATGAGGTCGTTGAACGCAGTATTACCGGCTGGATTGGTTTTAAAACGCACCACATAGGGTTGCCCTGGACGCTCTTGCTCCAACTTCCGGCAGGTGCCATCGTATTGAGGTTTAGCCCCTTGCTGCAGCGCGACTTCACGTTTCTGGGTCAATTCCTCTTCGGTGCAATAACACTTATAGGCCTTACCGGAATCAAGTAAAAACTGAATTTTCTCCCGATATAGGTCAAAACGCTCAGACTGATAGTAAGGCCCTTCGTCATACTCAAGACCGAGCCATTCCATGGCGGCCAGAATCGCGTCAACCGATTCCTGGGTAGAGCGCTCCACATCGGTATCCTCTATACGTAAAATAAAGGTCCCCTTATTCTGGCGCGCCAGTAGGTAATTAAACAGGGCGGTTCGAGCCCCGCCTATGTGCAGATATCCGGTGGGACTCGGGGCAAAACGGACGCGCATGTCTGACATTGAATTTCTCCATTTAAAATTATATTTATCTATATGGTTCGGTACGGTCGGTGCAGGGTTTTGAGCTTGTGTTTGTGGCACCAACAAACCTTGAAGTATACGCTGATTCAGCCTGTTTTGTCATGCTCAACGGCACTTGCTGCTTTAATAAGGGTCAACGAAAGACTGCGGCAGCGTATCCAACCACAGAAGCGTAATCACCACTGGCGGCGGCGGAATTGGTGTATTCCAGTAACTCACCCGTGTATGCATCGCCATACAAAGCATTCAAGGTTGTCAGCATCAGTGTGGCTGGGAATATCCCGCACATGCTAATCTGCTGTTTTAAGACATGCGCATACATCTGCTGTGCCCTGCCCTGTATAAGCAAGTCAAGAACCGGCAAATCATGCTGTTTGGCAACGGCGGC
>JAQUDG010000131.1 GCA_028685815.1 Desulfuromonas sp. | reverse complement strand
CCGTTAGACTTTCAGCCCCGGTGGGTAACGCATCGGGAAACGAGATGCGTGGATGGGGGTGAAAGCCGGCGGAGTAGCGCACCGGGGCTTGAATCCGCCGTAGAGCGCGGTTCACGACAGTCATGAACTCCAGATGGCTGACAAAGCGCGCCTTGCCGGTTTTGCTCATCTGCATGCGGATTTTGAAGCGTTCATTTTCAGGAGCCGCATCGATCGCAGCTTCAAGTTGCGGCATGGGTGCAGTAGAAGGCAGCGTTGGGTCGGCCTCAGCGTAGCGCATTTTTATGTGGGTGAAGTCACACACGCCACACTGGCTGCATGTTCCGGTGCGGCAGTCGGGCGTGTACTCCAGCTCGAAGGCTTTGGCGCGTTCGCGCGCAAAAAATTCTTTCGGGATACCGCAGCTTAAGTGTTCCCAGGGGAGGGTTTCCTCCATGCTGCGCTCGCGTAGGTAAAAATCAAAGGTGAGGCCGCTCTGCTGCAGTGCATCCTCCCAGCGGGAGAAGTCAAAGAAATCGCGCCAGCCGTCGAAGCAGCACCCAAGATCAGTCGCGGTGGCGATTACAGCCCCTAGGCGACGGTCGCCTCTGGCGAACACCCCTTCAAGCACGGAGAGTTCAGCCTCGTGCCACTTCAGGCGCAGCTTCTTTTTTCTCAGGGCGTCACGCAGCCAGCTCTGGCGTTCCTTGGTCTGCACCAGATTTAATTGGGCTTCCCACTGAAACGGAGTGTGAGCCTTGGGAACAAAGGTGGAAACCGCTAC
This sequence comes from Desulfuromonas sp., assembly GCA_028685815.1. Lineage (GTDB taxonomy): Bacteria > Desulfobacterota > Desulfuromonadia > Desulfuromonadales > Desulfuromonadaceae > JAIVHC01. Next base: position 5,695 of record JAQUDG010000131.1, on the reverse strand, counting down.
GTTGACGTCGCCACCACCTTCGGTACCCCGCGCACATCTTTTAACCGCCGCAGCTAGATCGACAATTCCCTGGAGGTCTTCAGCATTTTCGGTCGGTAGCCCCAGCATGAAATAGAGCTTTATTAGGCGCCAGCCCAGGGTGTAGATGGTGCGGGCGCTGTCAAGCAGGTCTTCAGCTTCAATTCCCTTGTTGATCACTTGGCGCAGGCGCTCGGTGCCGGCCTCGGGGGCGAGGGTGAAGCCGGTCTTGCGCACCTTGCGGATTTCGTTGATTAGCTCATCGGTCAGGGAACCTACGCGCAGGCTTGGCAGCGACATAGCGACCCGATCTTCGGCGTGCTGTTCCATCAGGTGACGTAGCAGTGATTCGATGGCGCTGTAGTCGCCGCTGGAGAGGGATAGGAGTGAGAGTTCATCGAAGCCGCTGTTGGCCAGTGCTTCTTCGGCCAGCTTTACCAAGGTTCCGGCTTGACGCTCGCGCACTGGACGGTAAATATATCCCGCCTGACAGAAGCGACAGCCACGGGTGCAGCCGCGCGCAATCTCCAGAGCCACGCGGTTATGGACGGTGTTCATGTATGGGATCAGAGGCCGAATGGGGTAAGGGGCGCTGTCCAGATCGGCAAGATAGCGCCGCGTGACTCCGGGATAATCGGGCAGGTTGGGTTCGATGCTGCGGATAGTGCCATCGGCGTTGTAGTGCGGGGTAAAGAGTTCGGGGACATAAACCCCGTCGATGTGGCGCAGGTCCTGGCATATCTGGCGGCGCCCGAGTCCCTGTTTTCTTTTGGTGCGGATTGCTTCGCAGATTTCAACTACAGCTTCCTCGCCGTCGCCAAGCAGGGCGATATCGATAAAGTCCGCTAGTGGTTCAGGGTTGAAAGCACAGGGACCGCCAACTATTATAATTGGGTCGGTTTCGCTGCGATCCTCGCGTCTGCGTGGAATACCACTCAAATCGAGCATGTGCAGAATGTTGGTGTAGCACAGTTCGTGCTGCAGGGTAAAACCGATGATGTCAAACTGCGCTAGCGGCGTCTCCGATTCCAGGGAGCTTAAAGGGCTGGCGTGTTGACGCAGCTGCTCCGCCATATCGGGCCACGGGCAGTAGACACGCTCGGCGGCAATCCACTCCACACTGTTGAGAATCTGGTACAGAATCGCGCTGCCTGTGTGACCCATGCCGATCTCGTACACATCAGGAAATGCCAGCGCATAGCGGAGAGCGACATCCGCATGGTTTTTACGGATTGATCCAGCTTCGCCGCCGAGATAGCGCCCCGGGCGGCTTATATTTAAAAGAGTATCGCAAGAGTTCACACAGGAGTTCATATACAAACATACTTTCTTTATGCCAGCACAGTAAAATAGTACAATTTACAATGTGGTCAATGCACCTGACAAGCCTTTTCGGGCATGTTAAGATAATAGGCTAAATAGACGGAGACAATAGCACACAAAAACAACGCCCAACTTTAGCCTGTGGGGAATTGATTGAAGCTCAATGGCTTGAGCAGTAAGGTCTAAGTTGGCCTAAGTTTGATGGAGACGCGATGACAGACAAACCGGTTGCTAGTGTAAGCATGCTTGTGCCAGAACAGTGCTGCGCGCCGATGGTGGATACCCATGTGCACAGCGTAGCCTCGGGACATGCGTTCAGCACCGTGGAGGAGATTGTCGCCGCCGCGCGCAAACGCGGATTGGAGGGGGTCGCCATTACCGACCACGGTCCGGCGCTACCGGGTGGCCCGCATCTGTACCATTTTATGGCGCTGCGTTTTATCCCTCCCTTCATAGATGGGGTGAGGGTGCTGCGCGGGGTGGAGGCCAACATCCTTGATGACGGGAAGCTTGACCTAGAGGAGAAGGCGTTGCTGCAACTCGACATCGTCCTAGCCGGACTCCACGATGGGTGTGGCTACCGCGGTGCAAATGCAAGCGAACACACCCGCGCCATGCTGCAGGTGATGGAGCACCCCGAGGTGGATATCGTCTCCCATCCGGGCAATCCCGCGTATCCCATCGACTATGCTGCCATTGTGGAGCAGGCCATACGTACCGGCACCGCGCTGGAGATCAACAGCTCGTCATTCACCACTAGCCGGAAAAACAGCACCCCCAACTGCCTCGAAATCGCGCGTCTGTGTGCCGAAAAGGGAGCCCTGATCGCTGTCGGTAGCGATGCCCATATCAGCAGCGGAGTGGGGGAATTTACCGACGCCGTTGCCGCGTTGAATCACGCTGGGGTACGCCCGGAGCAGGTGGTAAATCGTAACCTTAAGGCGTTAGTTGCGTTTTTGCAACGCATGGGCAGACGCGATTTACACGCGCAGACGTAGGCATATAAGTAGGAACGGGAGCAGACGATGGAGCTGGAGCAGGAACGAAACCTGATAGTTAAATACGGCCTGAAGATGATCTCTTCCGGCCTTACTACCGGCAGCGGCGGTAACTTGAGCTGCCTGTGCCGAGAGCATGATCTAATCGCCATCGGCCCGAGCGGGGTTGATTACGCCGATGTGAGCGCAGAGGATGTGGTTATTGTCAACCGTAGCGGCGCTGTGGTTGAGGGAGCGTTGAAACCCTCGAGTGAGCTAAGTTTTCACCTTGCGTTGTATAACGCGCGCCCCGAGGTTAACGCCGTAGTTCACACCCACTCGGTATATGCCACAACCATGGCGTGCCTGCAGCGCGAGATCCCCGCCGTACATTATCTCGTAGCCTTTGCGGGCAAAAAGGTGCCTCTTGCCCCCTATGCCACCTTCGGAACCCCAGAGCTCGCTTCCAGTGTGGTGTCTGGCATCGGAAATGCCAATGCGGTTTTGCTCGCCAATCATGGTCTGGTGACGGTCGGAGGCGACATGGGTCACGCCTTTAATGTTGCGGAAGAGATTGAGCTGGTGGCGCGCATATATTATCAGTGTTGTAACGTTGGGCAACCGGTCCTGGTGCCGGATGCGGAGATGGATCGGGTGCTGGAGAAATTCAAAACCTATGGACAACAGATCATCCCCCCACCCAAGTAGAGCAGGATAAATGCTGTGTACTTGCGTGCCTCTAAACAAGCCAGATTAAATGGCCAAATAGAAAGAACATACACAAAGCTAGGAGTGATTTTGATATGAACGATGGATGTGGAACAGGGAATGGACAGGCTAAAGCCGTGCAAGTAAGTGATGGAATCTACTGCATTCCCGTAAATCTGCCGAGTTCGCAGCTGTTTGAAGGGATGTGGCCCATGCCTGATGGTGTTTCCCTGAATTCCTATGTGGTAAAAGGGGAAAAAACCGCCATTATCGACCTTATAGAGGATATCGACGGCGAAGCCGCGTGTTATTTGCGTAAACTGGCCTCCATAGATCTACGCCCCGAAGATATTGACTATCTGATCATCAACCACATGGAGCCAGATCACACCCGCTGGCTACCCGAGTTTCACGCCAGAAATCCCCGTGTGCGTATCTATCTGTCGTCCAAAGCGGCAAAAATGCTCAAATCTTTCTGCGATATAGATACCAATGTCCATGTGGTGAAAAACGGCGAGCGCCTGGATTTAGGCGGCGGGAAAGTGCTCGAATTTCACGAGACCCCGCACATCCACTGGCCCGAAACGATTATGACCTATGAACTCCAGAGCGGAACCCTGTTTTCCTGCGATGGCTTCGGCTCCTTCGGTGTCGTAGATGGGCTCCACTTTGACGATCAGCTCAGTTTGGAGCAGCGAGAGTTTTTTCTTGCTGAAGCCCTGCGCTATTATTCCAATATAGTGGCAAACTTTTCCACCTTCGTTACCAAGGCTATAGCTCAATTGAGCGAGCTGGAGATTAAAGTGGTCGCTCCATCGCATGGAATTATCTGGCGCGCCAACCCGCAGACGATTATAGAGGCGTATTCCCGTTTTGCTGCGTATCTGAAAGGTCCGGCAGAGCCTGAGATAACCCTAGTGTGGTCAAGCATGTATGGCAATACGGCGCAGTTGGTGGAGACCGTAGAGCGCACGGTGCGCCAAGAGGGGATGCCGCTGCATATACATCGTGTCCCTGATGACCTCATCGGTCACGTTGTGGCCTCGGCTTGGCGTTCCAGCGGATTGATCTTGGGGATGCCGACCTACGAATATCAGATGTTTCCCCCTATGGCGTGGATGCTGGATATGTTTCGGCGCAAAAAAGTGCACAATAAAACGGTTCTGCGTTTTGGCTCTGCAGGTTGGTCCGGTGGAGCGCAACGTGAATTGGACATTATAACTGAAAAGCTCAAATGGGATTTTCTGGAGCCAATCGAGTGGTTTGGCGCGCCGCGTCAGCTTCAGTTTGATAAAATGGCAGAGCGCACGCGAGAACTGGTGGCCAGAGTGCGACATGCGTGCGAGCAAGAATGAGATATGGAGGCAACTGCAGACACCAAACACTCACCGCGCTGGTTGTGCCATGTGTGCCACTTTAGCTCCACTGAGGGCAGCGGTTATGTATGTCAACATTGCTTTAAAATAGCCTGCGGTGCGCATATTATCCCCACCGCAACCAAGGATGAAAATCGTGCTACTAGCCTTGAGATGTTGTGTGTTGAGTGTCTGGTGCAAACCGCACCATCAGCAGCTGGAAATATGGAAAATAGGGCCATGCCAGAGGTAGAAGCGGAAAAAAGCTATGAAAAATAGGCATAATGCCAAAGGTGTGGATAACAGCCCAGGCGCCAGTCGTCTAGTATATTCCGACGACCCGACTGCATATTGCAATAACTGCGCTGAGTTGAAAAGTAACTGTAAGTGTACCCCAATCCAGCAGAAGCTCGATCCCGGAACCACTGTGGTGCGGGTGGGACGTCAGACCAAGGAACGCAAGGGGGGCGGCGTGACGATAATATCGGGGCTGCCATTACCCCCGCAGGAACTGAAAGAATTGGCACAGCAGTTAAAGAAAAAATGTGGCTGCGGTGGCACCTTTAAAGATGGAATAATCGAGATTCAGGGAGATCAGCGCGAGTTGCTGGTTGAGTTGCTGCAAAAGCAGGGCTGGGACGCCAAAAAAGCAGGCGGTTGATAGACTTAACCCCTAGATACAGTAACAAAAAAGCGGCTCAGGTATGAGCCGCTTTTTTGTTGGTTTAACAGGGGGGAAGTTGTGAAGGGTTTTGCGGGATACGTTTCAAAATACCTGCTTAATTGCTTACAGTTTTTTTGCGTTATCCTTCAGGTAGCTAGCTACCCCTTCAGCGGTGGGGTGCATCCCCTCGTCGCCTTTTTTCCATCCAGCGGGGCATACATCACCGTACTGCTCAAAAAACTGTAGAGCATCAACCATGCGCAACATCTCATCAATGTTCCGCCCCAAGGGGAGGTTGTTTACCACTTGGTGCTGCACAACTCCTTCTTTATCGATAAGAAAGGACGCGCGCAGAGCCACCCCAGCTGCCGGATGCTCGATGCCGAACGCTTTGGTTATCTCATGCTTAACATCCGCAACCATTGGGAACTGTACCGGGCCGATACCGCCATCTTCTACCGCAGTATTGCGCCATGCCAAGTGAGTATAGTGGGAATCAATGGAAACACCGACAATCTCAACGTTGAGGTCTTGGAGCTGCTTCACGCGGTTATTGTGCGCGATAATCTCCGATGGACATACGAAGGTAAAATCCAGTGGCCAGAAAAACAACACTACATATTTGCCGCGTTGCTCGGAGAGTTTATATT
>JAQUDG010000130.1 GCA_028685815.1 Desulfuromonas sp. | reverse complement strand
TTCAGTACGGGCGTCCTTATCCGAGCCTTTACGAGAAAACACCCGCGCTCCGATAATCACCCCTTCGACTCCGGGTGGAACCCGCAGTGAAGTATCCCGCACGTCTCCGGCTTTTTCACCAAAGATCGCCCGAAGCAACTTCTCCTCCGGCGACAGCTGGGTCTCACCTTTCGGGGTGATTTTCCCAACCATAATATCGCCCTGCTTTACCTCGGCACCAATACGAATAATACCGCTCTCATCTAGGTCTTTCAGGGCATCATCACCGAGATTTGGAATATCGTCGGTAATTTCTTCTTTGCCCAATTTGGTGTCCCGCGCTACACATTCAAACTCTTCGATATGTACAGAAGTATAGCGGTCATCCTTAACCAGACGCTCAGATATAAGGATGGAGTCCTCGAAGTTGTATCCCTCCCAGGGCATAAATGCGACGAGGATATTCTGCCCGAGACCAAGCTCACCAAACTGAGTGGAAGGACCATCAGCGATGATAGCGCCACGCTTTACTCGGTCACCAACTTCAACCACAGGCTTTTGGTTCAAACAGGTGTTCTGGTTAGAGCGAACGAACTTGGTGAGGTTATAGATGTCGACCCCAGTTCCGCTGGTCTCGGCTTGCCCTTCATCAACCCTGATTACAATACGCGATGCATCGACAGAATCAACAACGCCATCATGCTGAACTACCACCGCGGCACCAGAATCGTGAGCCACCTTGCGCTCCATACCGGTTCCCACCAATGGGGCATCTGCGCGCAGGAGAGGTACAGCCTGACGCTGCATGTTAGAACCCATAAGTGCGCGGTTGGCGTCGTCATTTTCCAAAAATGGGATCAGCGCTGCGGCTACTGAGACCAACTGTTTAGGCGAAACGTCCATCAACTGCACTTCTTCACGCTGCAACAGCAGAAATTCGCCGTTCTGACGCACGTTAATAAGTTCGTTAACAAAACGCCCATCTTCGTCCAAAATCGCGTTGGCCTGGGCGATGGTGTTATTCTCTTCCTCTAGGGCGGAGAAATACCGTACTTCCTCCGTAACACGTCCATCTTTTACCACCCGATACGGGGTTTCCACAAAGCCATGCTCGTTGATACGTGCATAGGTGGACAAGGACGCGATAAGGCCGATATTCGGGCCTTCAGGAGTCTCAATGGGGCAAACGCGCCCATAGTGTGTCGGATGGACGTCACGCACCTCAAAACCGGCACGTTCACGCGTCAAACCACCGGGTCCCAAAGCAGACAAGCGTCGCTTGTGGGTGATCTCAGAAAGAGGATTGGTCTGATCCATAAATTGTGATAGTTGAGACGAACCAAAAAACTCCTTCACCACAGCCGAAACCGGCTTGGAGTTGATTAAGTCATGAGGCATGAGGCTGTCTACTTCCTGCAGGCTCATACGCTCTTTAATGGCACGTTCCATTCGAACCAGGCCAACACGGTAGTGATTCTCTAGCAGCTCACCAACAACCCTGACGCGCCGATTGCCTAAATGGTCAATGTCGTCAATGGAGCCGCGCCCATTACGCAACTCTATAAGATAACGCACCACTTCAAGGATATCTTCCTTGGATAAGGTTCGCTCTTCCAGCGGTTTGTCTAAACCGAGCTTGTAATTAAGCTTAAGACGCCCGACAATAGAAAGATCGTAGCGCTCCTCACTGAAAAACAAGTTTTCAAATAGAGTATTGGCACTTTTTACCGTAGGAGGGTCACCGGGTCGAAGGCGCCGGTATATCTCTATTATCCCCTCTTCCGGGGTTTTCACAGAGTCTAGTGCAAGAGTATCGCGCAAATAGGAGCCGACGTAGAGGTGGTCAATAAAGAGCAACTCGACCGACTTGATCCCTTTTTCTCGCAACACTTCAAGGGCGGATTCGGTTAGTTCCTGATTACACTCTAGCAGAACTTCTCCACTTTCCTCATCGACTACATCTGTTACAAGATAGCGCCCAACCACCTCTTCGTGCGTGACGGGGATAGTTTTAATTCCTGCAGCCGCAATTTTCTTGACCGTACCTTTAGTAAACTTACGGTTAGGACGTACCAACACGTTTCCGTCCGCATCCTTAATTTCAAGGACAGTACGTTGCCCAGCCAGAAGGTCCAGATTTACTTCTTTAGTGAAACTGTCTTCACCTATATGAACCACTTCGGTATCGTAGTAGTAACGCAACAACTCTTCGGCACTATATCCCAGAGCCTGCAACAATACAGTCGCGGGCAATTTGCGCCTTCTATCGATGCGTACATACAAAAGATCTTTATGGTCGAAATCGAAATCCAACCAAGAACCGCGGTATGGTATTACCCGCGCGCTGTACAAAAACTTTCCACTAGAATGGGTCTTGCCCCGGTCGTGATCGTAGAAAACGCCGGGTGAACGATGCAACTGGCTTACAATTACCCGCTCGGTACCATTGATCACAAAGGTACCATTTTTAGTCATTAATGGTATTTCGCCGAAATACACTTCCTGCTCTTTAATGTCTCGGATAGACTGAACTTCAGTATCTTTGTCCACATCCCACGAAACCAGACGCACGCGTACTTTAACCGGTGCCGCATACGTCATACCGCGCTGATGGCACTCATCTACGTCATACTTAGGTGCTTCAAGCATATAAGAAACATACTCAAGCGAGCAGGTTTCGTTGAAATCCTTGATTGGAAACACCGAACGATACACTGCCTCAAGACCGATAAGCTGCCGTTGGTCAGCAGGTATATCTTTTTGCATGAAGCGCATGTAAGAATTTTTCTGAATATCGATGAGGCTGGGCATCTCAATGACGCTTTTAACGTCAGAAAAACGCTTGCGCAACAGCTGGTTATTCGCAATCGAATAAGCCATGATCACTCCTTAGGAAAAGAACGAAGAACAGCCAAGGCCGCAACGCGACCTTGGCTTTCAAGCAGGGAATTTTGCTTTTGCTCTCTATTTAAGTTCGACAGAAGCGCCAGCTTCTTCAAGCTGTTTCTTAATATCTTCGGCTTCGTCTTTAGAAGCGCCTTCTTTTACAGTATTAGGTGCACCATCAACCAGCTCTTTGGCCTCTTTCAAACCAAGACCGGTAAGTGAGCGTACTACCTTAATAACATTAATTTTCTTCTCGCCTGCGGCCTTAAGAACAACGTCAAACTCAGTCTGCTCTTCAGCAGCGGCTGCTGCTTCTGCAGGGGCGCCAGCGGCAGCAGCTACGGGAGCAGCTGCAGACACGCCAAACTTCTCTTCGAGCTCTTTAACCAAACCGGCCAGCTCGAGAACTGTCATGTTCTCAATAAACTCAATTACTTGTTCTTTAGTGATATCAGCCATTGTTATCTCCAGTTTGTATAATTATCTTTAAATGAATTAATAGTTCAAACAAAAAGACCTTAAGCGCCTTTTTGTTCCTGTATAGCGCCAAGAACCTGCACCAGCGAACGCGGAATAGCAGCAAGCACACCGACGAAATTGGTTGTCGGGGCATTGATGGAACCAAGCATCTTACCCAGCAGCACTTCACGACTAGGCAGCTTCGATAATGCTTCGATGTCATCAATGCTGAGCAAGTTTCCATCCAGCGCGCCGCACTTAAGTTCAAACGTCTTGCTTGTTTTCGCGAACTCAAATAGTACCTTCGCAGGCTGGACCGGATCATCCAACGCAATAGCTAATGCTGTTGGACCAACGAGCTCACCTTGCAGACACTCGAAATCTGTCCCTTTACATGCGAGTGCGAGTAGGGTGTTTTTAACTACGCTATACTCAACCCCGGCCTGACGCAGTTTGATGCGCAAGTCATTTGACTGTTCTACGGTAGTACCGCGAAAATTCGCCAGAAAAGCTGCTTTTGAATTCTTAAGCTTGGAACTCAGTTCTGCAACCAACTGAGCTTTTCTTTGTTGATCAGCCATTCACTTCTCCTCCTTTCTTAAGATTTGGATATTGCCTCGAGAGGACTAGAGGAAGCTTAAAATGGCTCCTAATCAGTCTCGGCAGGTGCGGTTTTTGCATTAAACCTAATCGGTACCTGCTGTCTACAACGAGGAATGTGTGCCCCACATGGGGCTTTTTACTTATGCTACATGACGCCGACCCCGTTTCAGATGATGGCGCGTCAACATAAATTATGTATAAAAACGTATTATTTTACCAGAGCCTGTATATCAGGAACATCAACCTGAACTCCAGGTCCCATAGTGCTTGAAATACTTACTTTACGCAGGTAGATTCCTTTGGCTGTTGATGGTTTTGCCTTGATCAAGGCATCCATAAGCGCCAGCACGTTCCCTTGCAAGCTTTGAGCATCAAAGGAAACCTTGCCAACCGGAGCATGAATAATCCCGGTTTTCTCGGTACGATACTCAATCTTACCTGACTTTGCCTCATTAACGGCGCGACCGACATCAAAGGTAACAGTACCAACCTTAGGGTTTGGCATCAGGCCACGGGGCCCAAGAAGACGCCCGATCTTGCCTACCACACCCATCATGTCTGGCGTAGCGATGGCGGTATCAAACTCAAACCAGCCATTTTGAATTTTCTCAACCAGGTCGTCGCCACCAACGTGCTCAGCCCCAGCCTGTTGGGCTTCCATGGCTTTTTCACCTTTGGCGAACACAAGCACTCTAACACTTTTGCCCAGTCCATTAGGGAGGACAACCGCCCCACGCACCATCTGGTCAGCTTTACGCGGATCTACTCCAAGACGTACAGTCAGATCTACTGTTTCATCAAACTTGGCGTAAGCCGTTTCTTTAACCAGTTCCAAAGCATCGTTCAAGGAGTATTTAATCGACCTGTCGACCTTGCTTTCAGCAGTTACTTTATTTTTACCCATAGCAGTCAGCTCTCACTCCAACTTTATACGATATCAAGGCCCATGCTGCGCGCCGTACCTTCTACGCTCCGCACAGCAGCATCTTCAGCAAATGCATTAAGATCTGGCATCTTGATGCGCGCGATCTCCAGAATCTGATCTTTGGTTACCTTGCCAACTTTATCTTTATTGGGAACACCAGAACCTTTATTGATCTTGGCAGCTTTTTTCAACAGCACAGCTGCAGGAGGTGTTTTGGTTACAAAAGAAAATGAGCGATCAGCATATACGGTGATAACAACCGGAATAACCATACCTTCATCGCCTTGTGTCTTGGCGTTGTAGGCCTTGCAGAATTCCATTATATTAACACCATGCTGGCCCAATGCGGGACCGACGGGAGGTGACGGGTTAGCCTTCCCGGCCGGTATCTGCAGCTTAATCTGTCCTGTTACTTTTTTGGCCATCAGTTACTCCTTAAATTTTCATCCAGTCTAACTGGTCTTCTCAACCTGTATAAAATCCAACTCAACAGGGGTCACGCGGCCAAAAATACTTACCATGACCTTCAACTTACCCTTGTCGGGTTTAACGTCTTCCACAATCCCAGTAAAATTAAGAAACGGGCCATCTACGACCCGTACGGTTTCGCCCACTTCATACTCTACTTTCGGGCGTGGACGCTCAGCACCCTCTTCCATCCTAGCTGTGATCTTAGCAACTTCAGCTTCAGAAATCGGCGGTGGCGACGTAGCACCCCCAACAAAACCGGTAACTTTAGCCGTATCTTTCACCACATGCCATGTTTCACTGTTTAGTTCCATCTGTATCAGGATATAACCAGGGAAAAACTTGCGCGTAGATGTTTTGCGTTCTCCGTTTTTGAGCTCAACTACAGTCTCAGAAGGTACTAAGATATCGCCGAACTGATCCTCCATGCCAAGCATGCGGATCCGTTCTTCAAGATTCAGCTTTACCTTGTTTTCATATCCTGAGTACGTGTGCACTCCATACCATTTCATTATCTGTTCACCGCTTTCTATCGACTCAGTATTGTTTTGATCAAGGTCGAGAGAATTGTGTCAACACCCCAGAGATATACGGCCACCATAAAGACAAATACAATTACAACCAAAGTTGAAGCGTATGTATCTTTCTTTGTAGGCCAGGTGACTTTGCTGAGCTCACCTCTGACATTACCTAGAAAACCAATTACTTTTCCCACTGCATGTCCTCTCTGATAATTGCACTTAAACTGGCAGGCCAGGAGGGATTCGAACCCCCAACACCCGGTTTTGGAGACCGGTGCTCTAGCCATTAGAGCTACTGGCCTGCAGTATCAATATATAATGTGCTACTTGGTTTCGCGGTGGAGTGTATGACGCCGGTCAAAACGGCAATACTTCTTAAACTCGAGTCGATCTGGAAGATTGCGTTTATTTTTGGTGGTGGTGTAATTACGCTGCTTACACTCCGTGCAAGCCAGCGTTATAATGTCTGCCATTGTTTTTCTCCATGGAGTCTTTATTTATACTAGTCCGAATAAAGACTACTCAATAATTTCGCTTACGACACCAGCGCCTACGGTACGTCCACCTTCGCGGATTGCAAAGCGCAACTCTTTATCCATGGCGATGGGAGTGATCAGGTTAACGACCATGGAGATGTTATCTCC
>JAQUDG010000027.1 GCA_028685815.1 Desulfuromonas sp. | reverse complement strand
CCAGTCGTTCCGAATACTCTATTCCAACATTATAGCCGTTCTGATTGATTCTTATGCCCAGACCATTTCGGCAGATCATCGTCCATGTCCATCACCCGCATACCATAAAACAGATGACAGGTCGGCTTGAACGCTTCGGGGACGTGAGGTGGATGACCGAAATCAAACAGTGAAGGAAAGGCAAGCCACATCCTGCGACCTTCATCAGCGATCAGGGTTCCACAGTTGATACAACTGACTTTGCTAGGCAGGCTGCGTTGATTAAGGTTCTGTTCACTGTTGTAAAAACGCAGTTGATCCCATCCGGCCGTAAATCGTACGTTGTGTTTGTGAAAAATCGCCGCCCATTGCATGGGAGCGCCGTGGAGTGTCTGGCAGCCCCGGCAGTGGCAGAGTTTCGCATCCACGGGATCGGTATTCACCTCATACTGTACGCACCCGCAAAAGCACGTCGCCCGGTATTTGGGGATAAAGTCCGGATTGTCCAGCGTGGCATAGTCAGGGCCAAACAGGTTTTGAGTCGCTATGTTCATGGTTTTTTATCTCTATATTTGAGTAACTAATGGCTGGTTTTCGGGCGACACCATAGTTCGCAGCGAGTTCCGCTTCCGCTACACCGGCAACGCCCAGTTCCTGTTCGCGGACATAGCGGCACAAAATCCGATGGTAGACACCATAGGTTTGTTTTAAGTCTTTCATGTAGGTCAGAGTGCATTAAACCCACACTCTGACACCACATGGCAGAAATTAAGCAAGCAGCGTCTGCAGAGCCTGAGTCAGTTCCGGTGCCTTAGTGCCCGCAATAAGCATGATTCGCCCGTCAGAAAGAGCCATGGTTCCACTGATTCCAGCCTGCTTAAGGGTGTTTTTATCTAACTCTTGAGCGTTCTTTAAGGTAACCAGAACTCGGGTTTCAGCGGCGACTTCAACCAAATTGATATTATCTCTTCCTCCAAGAAGTGCGCAACACTCTTCAGCCTGAGCTTGAATATCGGCACTTGCAATCAATTGTTCAGATTTTACCTGCCTTGCTACAGGTGCTCCTTGTTGTACTCCAACAATTGTTACACCGGAAACAACAATCTCTTTGATATCATTGGCTAGCAGTTCCACTTCCGGTCCGATAATAACCTGTACAGCTGTGGTAGAAGGTTTTAGCAGGCCCCTGGCACCAAGGTGTTTAATCATGGCTTCATTGACTTTCTGCGAATCCTTCACCGACAGACGAAGGCGGGTAGCACATGAATCAACATCGGTAAGATTTTCGGAACCTCCAAGTGCTGTAATGTATTTTGCCGCCAGAGAGGATTGTTCTGTGCCCATTGCGTCCAGCGTCCCCTTATTTTCTTCTACCTCAACTCGTTCCCTGCCTATGGTCGGCAGATTGAACTTTCTTATGACAAAATAGAATATGGAAAAATAGACAAAAAAGTAGATGACACCGAGTCCAAGCACAAGCATCGGTCGCGTTGCCGCCTTGTAGTTGATGATAAAGTCAAGGGCACCCGCCGAGAAAGTAAATCCGCTTTTGGCTCCCACAAGATCCATAAGAAAGAGAGAGAGGCCAGTTAACAGTGCATGAATCACGTAGAGAAACGGAGCGAGAAACATAAAGCCAAATTCCATTGGCTCTGTCACACCAGTGAGAAATGAAGTGAGAGCTAGAGACAATAAGACCCCCCCAGCCACGGCACGTTTTTCTTTTCTAGCAGTAACGAACATGGCCAGAGCCGCACCCGGAAGGCCAAACATCATAACAGGGAAAAATCCGGTCATAAAACCACCGGCACTTGCGTCACCGGCAAAAAAGCGCCATAAATCACCGCGAATCACACTGCCGTCTGGTTTTATGAATTCTCCAAAGTCAAACCACACCAAGGAGTTAACGATGTGATGCAAGCCGGTGACAAGTAGAATTCTGTTTAAGAAGCCATAAATAAATTTACCGCTGGGTCCGGCATCCACTGCCCATTGGCCAGCCATTTTTAAATATTCGCCAACAATAGGCCACGCCCAGGCAAAAGCAAGACCCAGAAAAAGCGCACTAAAACCGGTAACTATTGGCACAAATCTTCTGCCACCAAAAAAAGCCAGGAATGTCGGTAGTTTTATATCAAAATAGCGGTTATACAGCGTTCCTGCCAACAGGCCGGAAAAGATCCCTGCAAGGACACCCATATCAACGCCCAGCGCTTTAGCGCTAGTTGGCAGAGTGAGCGCTTTGCGCGCCACATCAAAGGTTCCTGCTGCGATTGCAGACGTAAAAACTGCAGGGTCAGAAACCGTGACTCCAAGGTCTTGCAGAGCAATTAACAGTTCATCAGGACGCTTATTTATGACCAGAAAAAGATCATCAATTTTGCTGCCCAGCAATGTTGACGCAAAGGCAAGTGAGCAGAAAGTCAAGACAAAATAACCAACAGCACCGGCAAGCCCTGCCGCGCCATTATTTTCTTTAGCCCAACCGACGGCCACACCGATGGCAAACAGGAGCGGCAGGTTATCAAAAATTGCCGCACCCGCTTGAAACATGAAAGGTAAATCAAAGACGTCACCGGCACCTAAGCGCAGCATCAAGCCTGCCACAGGCATGATAGCGATAGGTAACATTAAGGCCCGCCCGAGCCTTTGGACACCGCCAAAAACATTAGTATTCATAGTGCCTCTTCAAATTCAAAGAATATTGGTTAAAAAATAACCCGTTAATCAAAACGTGCCGTTGCGAGAAAGTTCCGTACTTCTTCGGCGCTAGCCATCTTCAGTGCTCTTTCTGCAATTTCACGACACTTGCTAGAGTCAAGCCTGCGAACCATGTTTTTAATATCTGGCAAGGCGAGGGCGGTGGTGCTGAGTTTCGTAACTCCGAGACCAATAAGGACAGGAATAGCTGCGTGATCAGAAGCGACTGCGCCACACACACAAACAGGCTTTCCATGTGCACTGGCTCCGTCTGTCGTCAATTTGATCAGACGCAATACTGCTGGATGTAAGGCATCCATGCGTGAAGAGAACTCTGGGTGTTCCCGATCCATAGCCAGCGTATACTGAGTCAGGTCATTGGTACCGATGGACAAGAAATCAACATGCTGCGCCAAGACATCCGCCATGACTGCTGCGGCAGGAACCTCGATCATGATGCCAACTTCAACAGGTTCTGCACCCAGATGACTGCGCTCTTCCTCGATGATCTGCTTTGCCGTAAGGACTTCATCAAGAAAAGTGATCATGGGAAGAAGAATATTGCGCTGCTGCGGTGGCTTTACTCTTAGAATTGCTCGCAGCTGAGTTCGGAACAGTGTTTTGTCAAAAAATGAGCTGCGTATTCCTCGTAATCCCAGCGCTGGATTGGTTTCATGGGGGAGAGGTAAAAAGACCATGGGCTTGTCACCTCCGGCATCCAGAGTTCGATAGGTGATCGGTCTCCCGTGCAGACTATCAGCGACCCGCTGATATTTTTCCAGCTGTTCCTCTTCGCCAGGAGCAGTTTGCTGACCTAGGAAAAGAAACTCACTCCGCAGCAACCCGACTCCATCTGCCCCCACAGATGATTCCAGCTGAAGCGAGTCGATATCTCGCACGTTCACCAAAACATCGATATGAACATTGTCTTTGGTGGTAACAGGTGCCTGAGCTGCCTGTAGTCGCTCTTGCCACTGTTTTTTTCGCGCTAAAATAGTCTTCTTTGCAGTTTCAACTTCTTTATCGCTTGCATAAAAGAGAACATTTTTATTGTCGGCATCAAGAATGATATTGGCACCGTTTTCTACCGTAACAGATTGCATCCCGAGAGATACCAAGGCGGGAATCCCCATCGTTGCAGATAGGATTGCCACATGCGATGTCGGTCCACCAAATGCAGTACAAATCCCTTTCACCTTAGAAATATCGAGATTTGCCACATCGGAAGGAGTGAGATCCTCTGCCACGATAATCACGCCATCGCCAAGCTGAGGCAACGGAGCCTGATCATGTTTCCCAAGTAACAAGGAGAGCACTCGCCGCCCCACATCTTCCAGATCTCGCACCCGATCGGCCAGCAACTCATTATTGAGCTTGGCAAAAATAATTTTGTGCGCAGTTATTGTATACTTCCATGCAAAGGGTGCACTTTTACCCGCGTGTAAATGGCCAAGAGCCATTGCCATTAGGTTCGGATCATCGAGTAGCGCAAGGTGGACTGAAAAAACCGTTTTTACCTCTACCTCATTTTTTGCATCGGCTCGGGCAATAAGATCTGAGATCTGCTCACATGCCTTTTCGATCCCTGCGTGGAGCCTGTTTTTTTCGCTGGCAAAGTCCCCACCTTTTTCTGGCACCTCAATGTCTTCCTTCACCCAGAGGTAGACCTCACCCGCCGCATATCCGGGCGCAGCCTGAACACCTGCAAGACTGATTGGTGTGCCAGGCTCCAGAGGTTCAACAACTCCGGTGCCGACAACCTCGGCTTTGGTCTTTAATGGTTGCGCAACCTGGACGGCGACTTGAGAGGTAACCTCCTCACCAAGTCCTTGGCGAATACTCTCGGTTAATATCTCTAACGCCTCAGTGGCATCATCGCCCAAAGCTTTCAGGGTTATTTCGGTGTTGCATCTGATATCAGCACCAATCAGAGACACCACGCTCTTAGCATTGGCCGTCTTATCGCCTGCGAGTATTTCGATAGTGCTTGTAAACCGTCGGGCAAGTTCCGAGAGCATGGCAGCTGGACGGGCATGAAATCCATGGGAGTTGACAACCGTAATTATGGGAGAATGAATGGCGAGGGAATCATCCCCAGGCTCCCCCTGTTCTCTGCCCGCGCGCACAAATCCTGAGACTTCAAAGAGAACATCTTTGCCTGCCTTAAGAAAACCAGATGAGCGGGAGATAACAGGCCATTCATCCCTATTGGCGGCGATCACCATCGTCTGCATACTCTTGGCTTCAAGTAATACCAGTGGATCAAATTCAATCAGCGGTTGTCCGGCGACAACATTATCATTCTCCTTAACCAGAGGTTTAAAACCTCTACCTTTGAGCATGACGGTATCAAGGCCGATATGTATCAGAATTTCAAGACCATCAGGATCAGTAATTGTGATGGCATGCAGACTCGGGTGCAGAGAACTCACAATACCGCTCAGCGGAGCCACAAGCACTTCATCTATGGGATCAACAGCCGCCCCGTCGCCCACCATTTTTTTTGCAAAGGCGGGATCTGATAAATTCTCAAGAGATATCGCAGGCCCTGAGAGTGGAGCTAAAATCTGTTTGGTTCGTTTCATATCAAGTTTGGCCGCTGCTTCTTTATCAAGATAGGCACAACAACAGGGGTCTGTTTGCAGAGCTGAAGCCGGAAACGCAGGGGACCTTTCCCCATCAAGCATGTCTTTAACAACATCGGTCTTATTTTTGCTAAAAACACGCAATTCCATCCTTATCTCCTTGTATTGATAAAGTTGCTTCCTATTGCAGCACGAAGAGGGTTCATGGACTGATCGAGCACCACAAATCCTGCTTTCTGACCCACTTTGATTTCATTTCTTTGTTGGAGCACCAGGGCTGGATTCAACGATGCACACTGCACCGCCTGGGAAATATCAACCCCCCAAGAGAGTAAATTTTTAAACCCTTGAGCCATGGTCAAAGAAGATCCCGCAATCCTATCATCATCCTCATGGTGAAAAAGACCATCCTTTAGATAGACTGGTCTACTATTGGCGATCAGCGGACCTGTTTCTAACCCTGCAGGGGCAAGACAATCGGTGACAAGAACACTCTTGTCTGCAGGTTTTACTTTGATGATCTGACGGACGATCCCGGGATGTAAATGTTTGCCATCGCCGATAAATTCACAGTAGGCATTATCGTTTTCCAGGAAAAGACCAACGCAACCAGGGTTCCGACTGGTCATCGGCGGCATGGCGTTAAAAAGATGTGTGGCTCCGCAGAAGCCCTGTTTTAGGCCTGAAAGTGCTTCTTCATAACTGGCATTAGTATGCCCTGCCGAAAGCACGATGTCATGGGAACGGCAAAAGGTTGACAGGACTTCAATCCCTTCTAACTCAGGGGCCGCCGTGATAATCGAGATATTGCCTTTAGCTGCCTCGTAGGCACGATCTAGAAAAACCAGATCGACCTCTTTTTTGAGATTTTTGCGGATATCTCCTAAAGGTTGTGCCCCCGCTTTGTGCGGTGAGATAAATGGCCCTTCCAGGTGGATACCATCGATAATTGCTCCCGGATTCTGTCCTTGACGTTCTTGAACTTTGGCTGTCGCAATTACTTCAATGCATTTCAGCATTTTATCTTCAGATTGCGTGTAGAGAGTGGGACAAAAACGAGTCACCCCGGTACGCGCAACACCTTTGGCGATACCTAGGATGGAGTCAACAGCCGCATCAGAGGTATCAAAGCCATGCATGCCATGGACATGAATATCGATAAACCCTGGGATAATAGAGCAGTTGGTAGCATCAAAGATTTCTCCCCGATATTTTCCGTAACCTTGTGGTTGAATATCAGCAATGATTCCATTTTCAACATGAATATCAGATGATTCACAAAAAACACCATTAATATATGGGCATCCATTAAGGATATGATAACTTACCATATTAAATCTCCATTTATGTTCGAACGTATTGAGGTCATTTCAGCCATAATAGGTGCACAACCAAACTGCTTTTTTTGGCATAAATAACAAGATATTTCTAAGCGGCGAAAAGGGATGTTTCTGAAATGGAGTTTATTGGGTTCGAAGCCATGCAAAAAAAGAAAAAGACCCAGTCTGCAGTTGACTTACGTTTAATACAAGGCAAGCTTTTATCATGTCAAGACCACTCCGCATACAATATCCTGGTGCTTGGTATCACGCGATGAACCGTGGTCGCCAGCGCGAAAATATCTTTAATGATGCCATTGATTATCGCCTCTTTCCTTGAGGTGCTGAAAGATACAGCCAAGATGTGGAACTTAAAGATTTCTGCCTGTTGATCTGCTGTCGAATCATTATCACTTGCTAGTGCAAACTCCGATGGTAATTTTTCCTTTAAGATAAAGGGCTACAGCACAGTGAGTACGGCGATTGTCCGTATTCAAGGTTCGCTGAATCATGAGTTAGTTGTTCAGGAAATATATCGGAACGTTTGCCAACAGCCCAAGTTAAGTCAACCGAAGACTTGACACTGTGCACTTTCATGAGTGAACGGGCGAGAGGTACGAGGTAAGTCGCGGCTGGGAATTGCCCCCTGCAATTATTTTCTTTTTCTAAACCTTTTGCGGTTAATATCTGCGTTCAACAAAGGGCTATGTTTATGTACAAAATATTCGACACGGTCGATGAAGTCTCTCGCTACACAGCGCATCGGCTTCTGGAGAAAATCCAGACAAAGCCTAATGCGGTACTGGGGCTGGCAACGGGTAGCACGATGAAGCCTGTGTATGCGCAGTTAATAGAGTTTCTGCAGCAAACCCCTGCGGACCTATCTCAGCTGACCACCTTCAATTTGGATGAGTACATGGGCTCAAGTGCGGCTCACGCGCAAAGCTATAGCTATTACATGTGCCAGCATTTATTCAATAAGTTGAGCATACCGCGGCATAAAGTGAATTTGCCTGATGGCATGGCCGAAGATGTTGAATGTATTTGCCAGGCGTATTCCGCCGCGATTCAAGCTATGGGCGGGCTTGACTTGCAGTTACTGGGGATTGGCTCCAATGGGCATATCGGTTTCAATGAGCCCTACACCAGTTTTTCCAGCCGCACGCATGTGGTTGCGCTCTCTGAGCAAACCCGTATTGATAACGGGCGTTTTTTTGCGAATCAGAGCGAAATGCCCACCCATGCGATCACCATGGGGATTTTGGATATTTTAGAGGCGCAAGAGATCATCCTCGTAGCCACGGGAAACAACAAGGCCGGCATTATGGCCGAGCTGTACCACCGTACAATGGATGAAGCTTTACCCGCTTCGGCCTTAGCGCAACACGAAAACGTAACCATTGTGTTAGATGCCGAAGCCGCCGCTTTACTGCAACAAAGTGCGTGAGTAAAAAAAGAGTCAAGTCTACTTTTGTCGGTTGAAGAATTGGTGATATGATCTGCTGCTGTCTAGACCTCTACCGTATAACATTTCCTGGTGCGGAAGCCGGAAGCCCCTCCCATTGGAGAACTGAAATGATAGAACGTGTCCGGCTTTGTGCCGTCCTTAACGCAGGGCCCAATCCACTTTTGGACGCCTTCGGAGATTCTCGTTGACCACTCAAGGGCACCGAAAGCCGAGGCCGAAGCCGAAGCATCCCCCCAAGGGATTACCGCTGCTCTACGAAGATGCAGATCTACTCGTCGTGGACAAACCCTGCGGCCTCCTGAGCATGGGGACCGAACGGGACAAATCCCGAACCGCGCACGCGATCCTCAACGACTACGTTCGCAAAGGCAATCCGAAGTCCCGCGAGCGGGTCTACATCGTCCATCGCCTCGACCGGGAGACCTCCGGCATCCTGCTCTTCGCCAAGAACGAACCGACCAAACTGGCCTTGCAAGCGAACTGGGACGCCACCTGCAAACTCTATCTAGCGGTGGTCTTCGGGCAACTCGTCCCCCCGCAAGGGACCATCAGCAGCCATCTGGTTGAGAACACGGCCTTTTCAGTTTATTCGACGCCCAACCCGAGCAAGGGCAGGCTGTCACACACGGCCTATACCCTGGTAAAAGAGCGCAACGGCCTCAGCCTGCTGCAGGTCCACTTGCTCACCGGCCGCAAGCATCAGATTCGTGTGCATTTCGCAGACCAGGGTCATCCCCTAGTCGGCGATAAAAAATACGCGCAAGGCCGTCCGAACCACGCCAATCTGGCGTTGCACGCTTGGTCCCTTGACTTTACCCACCCGTCAAGTGGCGTTCGCCTGCATTTCGAGACCATGCTTCCCAGTCGCTTCAATCAATTGATCGGCCCTTTTGTTCCGCCGGGGCTCAAGACCCAGGGGACCGAACGCTAAGGTTGTCGGTTCAATTTAATAAATTGTGCCGCGCATAAACACCTGTCTGTGCAAAGACCATCCCTGGCTGCTCCACCAAAAAAATCGAAAGTTAACGACGAGGGACAAAATTCGCGGTCTGGGTCGTCAGGTCGAAAACGATCCTGACCCGCCCGTCCTGCAACTGCTGCTGCACCTGCCGCACCTTATCCTCCAAGGAACAGCCAACCTCCCCCAAATCCGTTCCATCGCGGGTGACGAACTCCTCAATCATCCTCTGCATCGTCGTCGGGTCGATGCGTGTGAAAGGAATCTCGATTCCTGCTTCCTGCTGTTCATCCGGCCGTTTCTGGTCCACCCATCACCTCACTTGGCCTGCTCCCGCCCACATGCGCTCCATTTTCTGTTCATCCTGACCCAAATGTTGTTTTCCGACAAGGCCTTTTCCGGCTGGCAGGTCGGGCCAATATCGATGATTTTATTAAAAACAGTCAAATCATTGAACGTCGCTTCGTTTAGTCGTAAACGTAATTTTGATGCCATAAAAAAGAGTTTCTTCTTAAATTTTCAAGGGACAGAAGGCGTTGGCAGCAATGGTTGTTTGAGGCAAGAAAACGCAAAGGTGCTTTTGGAGATAATCGCTACCATGCAACTGCAATTGAAACTGGAAAATAAAAAAACTACCATCGGATTATGTGAATGACAGGCCCCTCCTTAGTTTGGTAAGCTTTTCTGTTTTTCAAGAGCCAGAGACCACCGCTTCCGAAGGATGTATTCAAATGAAAAAATCAACGTATACACACATACTCATTCTATTCATTACACTCCAAACCTTTTTGAGCTTTGCCTTGAACAGCACAAACAGTGCGTTGGGTAATCCTATCAACAGCGAAGAAGCTCTTAATAAAACAACAACTATTACGGATTTTACGAAAGAGGAAAAAGAGTATCTTACCCAAAAGAAGACCATTAAAGTTTGTATTGATCCGAACTGGATGCCCTTTGAGGCTATATCTAATAACAGACATGTAGGAATAAGCGCGGACTATCTCAACTTGATCTCACAAAAACTTGGAATAGACTTTCAATTTGTTCCGACCGAGACGTGGATTGAATCACTTGAGAAAGGAAAGTCACGCGAATGTGATATCTTTTCACTTGCAATGTCAACTCCTGAAAGAAAAACCTACCTGAGCTTCACAACGCCCTATATTGTTATTCCTCTTGTAATTGCAACGACCAAGGATAAGCCCTTTATTGCAGATCTACCTGATGTAATTCATCAACGGATCGGCCTGGTAAAAGGTTATGCCTTTACGGAAATTCTAAGAGCAGAGTATCCTGAAATGGAGCTTGTAGAGTTTGACACTCTTCACGATGGGCTTGTGGCACTTGAGAAAAATAAAATCTATGGCTTTATAGATAACCTCACAACAATTTCATATGAAATCACCCAATCTTTTTCATCTTCGATCAAAATTTCAGGCCGTGTCAATCGAAACTGGGAGCTCGGCATTGCAGTCAGAAATGACGATCCAGTACTGCTTGGCATTCTGGACAAGGCTGTCAGAAGCATAGACAGTAATGCTATTAAGGAAATTCACAGCAAATGGATTGCCGTAACCTATGAACAACAGTCTAACCATTCATTGTTATGGAAAATTCTGGCAGCTTTTGTTGCGGTAATGCTCCTGTTTATCTCTCGCTATCGGAAGATGAACAGCTTTAACCGGAAATTACAGGAACTCAACATGAAGCTGAGGGAAAGTGAAGACTCTTTCCGCTACCTGGTTAATAACGCTTATGAAGGGATCGCAATCATACAGAACAAACGTGTGGCATATGCAAATCCTCGCATGTGTGAAATGACCGGATACGATCAGAACTAACTGCTAAACATGGAATCCTTTTTGAATGTCATAGCTCCCGAGGTTCGTGAAACCATAATGGCTAATCATCTGAACCGGATTGCTGGTAAAGCAGCTCCTAATCGATACGAGAGCCTTATGCTTAAACGTGACGGTACCATTTCTCCGATTGAACTTACGGGCGTGCTGATCAGTTGGAATGACAGCCCGGCAACCTTGAATATCGTTTCAGATATCACCGAACGTAAGGCTTCAGAAGAAGCCGTACGTTTTATGGCTCTTCACGATAATCTGACACAATTGCCCAACCGGTACCTGTTGATGGAGCGCCTGGAACAAGCCTTGGCGCAAACGAGGCGTTCCAAAGAGCCGTTGGCGGTGCTCTTCATGGATCTGAATGGTTTTAAACAGGTTAATGATACCCATGGGCATGATGTAGGGGATATGCTTCTCAAGGGGATTGCAAGCCGGCTGCAGGCACTAATGAGGGATTCTGACACTCTGGCGCGCATGGGCGGCGATGAGTTTGTCATACTGTTACCTCGGGTAGATGACCGTGCTGGCGTTGAGACACTAATTGCACGAATCAACGAGACACTTCAATCACCTTTTCTGTTTGATTCTCTGGAAATTCATAGCCATGTCAGTGTCGGATTTTCCCTCTTTCCTGAAAACGGGGATACGGCAGAGGAGCTACTGCGTGTGGCTGATCAGCAGATGTATCGTGCCAAAAAACGCAGTAAAAATATTTTATAGTCTGGATAAGTTTCAAAAAGAAGAAGATTTTATAGAAGAGGGTTTGAATCATGATTCTTTGCCCCCGTGCTTTTTTGCATACACCGGCTTCAGCCCAGCAAGCGTCGAAACGTTAGGAGTATATAACGCCGCATACGACGCGCCCCTATCTGAAAGCAGTATTTCCCCTCAAAGTGTACTCATTCCTTGAGCCTCATGCTCAACCCTCCCGTGCAACACTCATTACTTTCCAATAGTTCCATGTTAGGTGAACCGCTGGGGCAAAATATAGCCAACCCTGGCGCAATTTCAGGCGCTCGCTCCTTGGCCTGAGCCAAATTCTGCCTGCTTAAAACGTTGAACCTCCGATGCACAACATCCCAGTCTGTATTTTGTTCTCGGCAGACTATATTCATTTACAGTGATTTGAACGTTTCGGGATAGTTTCATTATGCGAATCAGCAGTGCTTTTCCCTAGCTTTCTATAAGGTAAATAAGCGATTATCCAAAGAAGGTTAATGTACGCACGGAAGCTAGTTAATTCAGGCGTTTTTCATAAACAATATCGTGGGGAATGTAAGACTTTGCCGAGCCCTAAACTATGGGGTGGAAACTGGGTAAAGCGGCTGAATTAGCAACAGTTTGAGTACGATAGCGCAAAACTAAATAGCACCTTTATGGAGATTAAATAATGCAAAGTACCCCTGATTCTATCAACGCGCGAAAGCTGGCAATCTGGTTTGTGTTGGCTATCTGCTTGGCCTTGACTGGTTGCAGTGATAGTTCCAACCACCATCGCGAAATATTGACGGTTGCCACCATCGAGCAAGCCCCAAACAGCTATACCGAAAACGGCAGCATCGTCGGCACCGATGTCGATATTGCGAAGTTGGTTGCTGCGGACAGTGGCATCGACTTGAAATTTGAGATGCTCGATGCTGCGCAGGAAGCAATTGAGATCACGCAAGCGGGGCCTAACCGAGCCTTGCTGGGAATCGCTTATTCTGCGGAGCGCGCAGATCTATTCCAATGGGTTGGGCCAATCAGCAAGGGGCGTTACGTAATCTTTGCCAAAAAATCTACGGGAATCGGTAGTAACTTGGGTCTAGAAAAGGCTCAGGGGATCACCTCTATCGCCGTGGTTGAAGGGTGGTTGGAGACCACAACGTTGGAAAAGATCGGCTTCACGAATCTAAAACGATATCCTTCTTATGCAGAGGCATACCAGGCGTTCGACACTAACGAAGTGATGGCCATAGCCAGCGATCTCATGCAGTTAGTGATTAAAGTGCGGGGGAAATACGTGATCGTCGATGATATGGATCTCTGCTTTACCTATAAGACCCCCTTTTACTATATGGCCGTCTCTAAGGACGTAGAAGGATCTGTCATCGACGCCATGCAGCAGCACCTGAATGCGCGCATAATGGACGAGAGCACACTAACGGTGGTTAAAGACTATTTCCCTACAGCGATCAAGCAAATTATTCCCGATGTACTCCAACTTATGACTGAAGTGTCCCCCCCCTTTATTTTCAAGACTGGGCCAATAAATAACTATTCCTTAGAAGGTTCCTCCATCGATGTTGTCACGGAAATACAGCGCAGAAACGGCTACCAAGAGACGATCCATCTAAC
Source organism: Desulfuromonas sp. (assembly GCA_028685815.1). Lineage (GTDB taxonomy): Bacteria > Desulfobacterota > Desulfuromonadia > Desulfuromonadales > Desulfuromonadaceae > JAIVHC01. The sequence goes on along the minus strand of JAQUDG010000027.1, from coordinate 13,722 downwards.
TACCTGGGTAGATGGTTCCGATATCGTGCAGTATCTCCCTTATAGTGCATATTTCACCACTGTGCGCACTCCAGAGCGCGAAGAGTCGGTTCAGTGGGTTGGCCCCATCACGGCTATGCACCCTGGCCTGTATACCCTCGCGAGTAAAAACCTGGAAATTGCGAATCTGGCAGCGGCCAAAGGTTTGTCTGCGATCAGCACTCCGTACAGTTGGCCAAGCTATCTTTACCTGCTCGACCAAGGTTTTACCAATGTCGATGGTAGTTACCACGATAACTTACAGTCTTTTCAGGGACTTCTGAACGGTGAGGTTGACGCCACATTCATCGATGCCGAAGCGATCGACTGGCTCTGCGAAAAAACAGGAACTGCGCGCGCGGCGATTGTCCTCCAATTCGAAGAACCCGCCGCGTACCAAGAGGGTTGGATCGCCTTCAGCCACACCACCCCCGAGGCCACCATCAAGCAATGGCAGGCCAGCCTCGATGCGATGCGCGCGGATGGAACCTTTGCCGAAATTTGGCAGAAATGGTTTGGAGATGCACCGCTGCCGACGGGAGAACTCGCTCCGAGATAGGGGTGAAAGAAGTTGTTAAAGTATGCGCTTGAATTATTCAGCTGTGCTTACGTTTGCGTTGCCGAACCATTTTAAAACCCTCTAAGAGGTTACTTACCATGCATACAATTAGACTGTTTAGTTTTCAGACTGTTATGGCACTGCTGCTGTGCTCAACCATATTGCTATCAGGTTGCAGCAATAGCAGCTCCCATGACGCGAACGGCACCATCCAAATGGGTGGGTCCATTCAGGGCAACGAGCTTGTGCTGACCGGAGAGACGGCAACCCTTGTCGGGGAAGATGCCCCGCCACAGGATGGCTATCGCACCTCAGTGGTGATCGATACTCCCTTTGGCATCACCTCGGACGGCGACAACCTGTATGTCACCGAAATGCGTAACCACATCATCCGTAAGATAGAGCTTGCCTCGGGCGCAGTAACCACGCTGACCGGAGTCGCCGGTGAGTCCGGAGCAGAGGATTCCAGCGAGGGGATAGCTCGATTCAACACCCCCGTCGGCATCACCACGGATGGCATCAACCTGTATGTGTGCGATGAACGCAATAACACCATCCGCCAGGTGGTGCTTGCCAGCGGCGTGGTATCGACATTAGCGGGTGGCGTTGGTGAGGATGGCTTTGTCGACGGGACGGGCTCCGACGCCCGCTTCGATGGTCCAAACAGTATCGCCACGGATGGGACAAATCTGTATGTGGTGGATAATTGGAACCTTGCAATTCGCCAAGTGGTGATTGCCACCGGTGTTGTCACCACGTTGGCAGGCGGGGCTGATGATTCAGCCGCTGACTTCAATTATCCGAACGGTATTGCCACCGATGGTGAAACTCTGTATGTGGCGGATACGCAAAACAACACCATTCGTCAGGTTGAGATTGCCACCGGTGTGGTCACCACGCTGGCAGGCAGCACTGGGGAGCAAGGTTCAAGCGACGGTATCGGTACTGCGGCTCGATTTATTCGGCCCAGTGGGGTTTTCCTGCAGGGAGACCATCTGTACGTAACCGATGGAGCGCATACGCTGCGCAAAATCTTGATTTCTACCGGTGAGGTGACGACTCTGGCAGGCGTTGCCGAGGAGTTTGGAGCACACGACGATATTGGTAGTGAAGCCCAATTTTCTGGTCCCAAAGGGATTGTGGCGGTTGGCACCAGTCTTTATGTGAGTGACTTTGGCAATGATCTGATCCGTAACGTAGATATGTCGACGTCGGACAATAGCGTCACTACCTTTGCGGGGTTCCTCCGCCATGTTTTTATAGATATGACCACCGATGGCGCCAACCTCTATGTGAGCGATGAGGGTACCCAAACGATCCAAAAAATCGAGATTGCCACTGGCGCGATGACAACCCTCGCAGGTCGCTTCGGGATGACGGGGGCAACGGATGGCGACACCTCTGTTGCCTGCTTTAATTATCCAACCGGGATAACCACGGATGGCACCAACCTCTACGTGTGTGACTTCTACAACCACGCGGTTCGTAAGGTGAATATTGCCAGCGGTGAAGTCAGTACCTTGGCTGGTAGCGCAGACACATCGGGTTCAGCGGATGGCGTTGGCAGTGCCGCCGAGTTTCGATCTCCCTATGGCATTACCACAGATGGAACCAATCTGTATGTGGTGGATAGGGAAGATCGCACGATTCGCCAGATTGAGATTGCCACCGGTGCAGTGACCACACTGACGGGTGGTGCTGAGGATAGCGATTCGACCGACGGCGCCGCTTCACTCCCTTTACTCTTTCCGGGAGGGATTACCACCGATGGCACCAACCTATATCTCGCCGAGACTTCTTACCACACAATCTACCAGATCGATATTGCCACCGGTGCGGTGACGACCCTAGCAGGGGGAGGCAGCCTTTTTGCTAGAGGTTCAGCGGATGGCACGGGTTCGGAGGCCCTATTTAATGGTCCAAGAAACATCGCCACCGATGGCATCAATCTGTATGTGACGGATAGGGGAAACAATACGATCCGAAAGATTGAGCTTGCCACTGGAGTGGTGACAACCTCGGCGGGCAACGCAGAGAGTAGTGGTTCAACCGATGGCCCGTCTTCCGCTGCTTTGTTCGAGGGTCCGAGCGGTATTACTACTGACGGTAAAAAAATCTATGTTGTGGATGATTTCACCAAGATTCGTTCGATTCGCTAAGCTTTGAGGGCGACCCGCGCTTATACGGGAACTCGCTCCTCACTTCAGGAGGTCACTTAACATGCACATGCTTAAACAGTTTAGTTCGCAGGTTGTTATGGCACTACTTCTGTGCGCAACCATGTTGTTATCTGGTTGCGGCAATAGCAGCTCCCATGACTCGGACGGCACCATCCAAATGGGTGGGGCCATTCAGGGCAACGAACTTGTGTTGGAAACAACCGCAACGTTTCTCGGTGGGGGCAATCAGCCAGCGGACGGGTATCGCACTTCAGCCTCATTTGAATCTCCTTACGGCATTACTTCGGATGGAGACAGCCTGTATGTCTCCGAAATGTATAACAACACCATCCGCAAGATAGAGCTTGCCTCGGGTGAAGTCACCACACTGGCCGGCGTTGCTGGCGAGTCCGGCGCAGATGACTCCAGCGACTCCACTGACGGTTTGGCCAGGTTCGATTTGCCTCTTGGCATCACCACCGATGGCATCAGTCTGTATGTATGCGAAGGGGAAAATAACACGATTCGTCGCGTGGAGCTTGCCACCGGCTTCGTATCCACACTGGCTGGCAACGCCGACGAAGATCCTGGCTTTGCAGATGGAACTGGCACCGCAGCCCAGTTCAGCAATCCAAATAGTATTGTCATTTCAGCTGATCAGCAACATCTGTATGTGACCGATATGCGTAACCATGCAATCCGCCAGATCGTAATAAACACCGGTGTGGTAACTACGCTGGCAGGTGGTTCGGGTAGCGAAGCTAACGGTGGTTCAGCGGACGGAATCGGTACAGAAGCCCAGTTTAATACCCCGAACGGTATTGTCACCGACGGGATAAACCTCTATGTGGCGGATACTTACAACCATACGATCCGCAAAATTGTGCTTGCCACCGCTGCGGTAACCACGCTGGCAGGAAGCGCACAGAACGCAGGCGCAGATGACGGTGTTGGTCCTGCTGCCAGTTTTCGTACCCCCCGAGGGCTTTTCTTAACGGGTGAAGATCTCTACGTTGTCGATGCCGGAAACAATACGCTCCGGAAGGTCGTTACCACCACCGGTGAAGTTACGACAGCGGCAGGAATCCCCATGACAAGCGGAGCGAGCGACGGCATTGGTGTTGTAGCCCGCTTCGATGATCCCCGAGGGATTGTTGGGGTAGGGGGCAATCTTTACCTGAGTGATTATGGAAATAATCTGATCCGTAGTGTGGAGGTGTCTACGCCAGAAAATAGCGTGGTTACGTTTGCAGGAGTGATCGAGCATCAATTTGTAGATATTGCCACCGATGGCACTAACCTCTACGTGAGCGATTTGGGTACCGGTACGATCCAAAGCATCAAGATAGCCACCGGCGAGATGACGACGCTGAGCGGTCGCCTTGGGATTAGCGGCTCAACGGACGGTGACACCTCTGTCTCTTTGTTTAATACCCCGATGGGCATCACCACCGATGGCACCAACCTCTATGTGTGTGACTCTAGCGAATGTACGATCCGTCAGATCAGCATTGCTAGCGGCGCAGTAACTACCTTGGCAGGTAGCGCCGGAAGTTATGGTTCAATGGATGGCAGCGGCAGTGGTGCCGAGTTTTTTGCCCCTTACGGAATTACCACCGATGGCACCAATCTCTATGTGACTGACACGGGCAATCTGACGATTCGCCAGATTGTGATTGCCACCGGTGCAGTGACGACCCTCGCGGGTAGCGTCGGTAACCGCGGTTCAGATGACGGCATTGGTGCTGCCGCTAGCTTTAAGTTTCCGATGGGGATCACAACCGATGGGACGAACCTCTATGTCGCCGATAACGCTAGCAACTCAATCCGCCAGATCGTTATAGCTACTGGCGAGGTGACGACACTGGTAAGCAGTTTCATCAGCTTCGACCCAGATGGTGAAACAGAATCCCATTTTATGGTTCCAATGAATATCACCACGGACGGCACCAACCTGTATGTGACTGATTTCAACAACATCATCCATAAAATTGTTATTGCCAGCGCTGAATGGACCACACTCGCAGGTAATACCCAGCTCAGAGGCTCAACCGATGGATCGACTTCCGTTGCCCTGTTCAATGGTCTAGGCGGTATTACTACCGACGGTAAGACCCTGTACGTGCTGGATTCTTACACCAAAATTCGCTCGATTCGTTAGGTTTTCTTGCGTGCCCCACTCGTATTAACGGGTGGGGCGTACGGAATTCAGACCGACAGTTCTTAGCGACAATCCTTTTTATCAAAGGCTTTTAGATGAAACGTTTTTTTCAAAAGATCAAGGCACGCGGAGTTATCCTTGTAATTGCAACCCTCATTGGTTTGCCGTTTTTTCTAAACGCATGTTCCAGTAGCAGCTCCCATTCAGAAACACCTTTAACCGTTGTGGGTTTCGAGTACAGCCCCAATTGTTTTGGGTCGAATGGAGAGGTTGTGGGTTTTGATGCGGATACTGCCAGGTTGGTGCTGGAGAATGCTGGAATCGCAGCCGAATTTAGTATGTCTGACTCTTTTACAGATGCGTACCAAGCAACGCTTAATGGGCCGAATCGAGCGTTGCTATCTATCACGTATACTGAAGAGCGCAAAGATCTGTTCAAGTGGGTTGGCCCCACAAGTAAAGGGAATTCCGTTATTTTCATCAAGGCTAGTTCGGGGATTACTGCTGGGCTAGAGATTGAAGCGTGTAAAACCATTGATTCGATTGCTGTCGTTAATAAAGGTTGGCTAGAAACGACCATGTTAGAAGAATTGGGATTTGAAAACCTGCACTATTTCGACACCTATGCTCAAGCTGTAGATGCGTTTAAAAATGATGAAGTGACTGCTATCGCCAGTGACCGCGCTCAGTTGGTTGATGCTGTTTCGCCTAAATATTTTATGGAAGAAAACGTTAAAGTTGCCACCATCTATCATGGTTCGTATTATTTTATCGCTTTTTCAAAAGATGTTGATGATCAAGTTATACAACGTTGTCAGGACGCCCTTGATGCCCTGACAACTGCTGGTGCCACCCTCGATATTTACCGTGAATACATCCCTTACGCCACTGAATTCATGGTGCCCAGCTTGATACAGCTACATGCTGAAAACAATCCACCGTATAATTATCTAGCCGAATATAGCGGCGGGACTAATATCGAGATCTCTGGATCATCCGTTGATATTGCAAAAGAGATCCAAGCGCAAAGTAGCTATAAAAATAAAATTTCTCTAACTAGTTGGGTTGATGGCTATGCAGCACTGCAATACATACCGAACTATGCCCTCCTCACCACGGCGCGTACCCCCGAGCGTGAGAATCTTTTTCAATGGGTTGGCCCCATCATGGCAGCCTCAGATCACTTTTATACTTTAACTGCATCAAACCTGCAGGTTGCAACTCTAGAGCAAGCCCAAGCACTGACCTCTGTTGCCACCCCGCGTGGGTGGTACACCCATGATTATTTAAGCTCGCACGGGTTTGAGAATATTTTAGCCACTGCATATACCGCAGAAGAAGCGTTTGACCAGCTTCTAAGCGGTGATGCAGAAGCTTTATTGCTGCCTGAAACCACGGTGAATTGGCTGTGTGAACAAAAAGGAATATCTACAGCAAACCTTACAGCACAGTATCAGAGTGGTTACACTGAAAAGTATATAGCTTTTTCCCTAAACACCCCTGCCAGTGTTATCGCCGAGTGGCAAAGTAAGCTGGATGCGATGAAAGCTGATGGGCGCTTTGCAGCTATTTGGGATAAATGGTATCCCGGCACAGAAATGCCCTAATTACCGTAACGTAAGGCTTGCAGGCAAACTGCCAACCTAGGAAAAGGAACAACATGAAAAACATTCTGACAGTATTATGCGCCACGGCTTTGAGCGCCTTCCTCCTGTGTTCTTGTTCCTCCTCACACAGTCACAACGATGATCTGACCAAGGTTGGAATGATAACCGACACAGGGACCATCGAGGATAAGTCGTTTAATCAGGGTGTGTGGGAAGGGATTGTAAGCTATCAAACCGATACGGGAGCCATTGCTGCCAGCTACCTCCAGCCTGCTGGCACACACCTGAGCGATTACTTGGCCGCGATCACCTCTTTGCATGATACCGGCCACGAGATCATCGTTGCTCCGGGGTTTGCGCTTGGGCCTGTTATCCACGAAGCAGCGCAGATGTTTACCGATACAACATTCATTTTGATTGATGGGACAACCCATACCGCCGAAAATCAAGATTTCGTCGCGCATCCCAATACGGTGTGCATTCTGTTTAACGAGCATGAGGCGGGATTTTTGGCGGGGATAGCTGCTGCACTTTCAACAAAGACTAACCAGCTTGGTTTTATCGGCGGCGTGGAGATCCCCACCGTCACCCGTTACGCCGTCGGCTTTAAAGCCGGAGTTAAATACGCAAATCGCACCTATGCAATTAACGTCGAACTTAAAGATGAAAACGTTATGTATCAGGGGGATTTCACCGACTTGGCTGCAGGGCAAACGCTGGCTGCTACCATGTATGCTAATGGCGTCGATATTGTTTTTTCTGCGGCAGGTCTGGTCGGAATCGGAGCCATCAACGAAGCCAAAGCACGAGTAAGTGCAGGGGAAGAGGTGTGGGCCATCGGTGTTGATTCCGATCAATACAGCAGCGGCCTTTTGGATAACGGCACATCGGTGATTCTGACCTCCGCAATAAAGCGCGTGAATATCGCCACCTATCGCTATATCGATAGCATCTTGCAGGGCACATTCCCGGGTGGAGAAGTTATCACCCTGACGCTAGCGGATAACGCAGTAGGGTTGCCAGCCACAAACCCCAATCTTGCGCCTGACGTTGTAGAAGCATGTCTACGCGCACAGGAAGCCATTGTTGCGGGTGGTACAGTTGTCCCTTCAAGGCCCGATGAGCTGACACTGTTTTTGTAAACAGAGATTAAGGACGTGCGTATGCCTAAACAACAGCCAGGAGTGGTTCAAAATCACTCCTCAGTGAATTCACCCACGGGGCGTAATTCCAACCTATGGAAGGCGATCGGACCAGGAATCCTTGTGGCTTGCGCCGCAATTGGCGGGTCTCACCTGGTATGGTCAACCCGTGCCGGAGCTGAATATGGCTGGAGTCTGCTCGGGTTGATTTTGCTGGCAAATTTGTTTAAATTTCCTTTTTTTCTCTATGGCCAGCGCTATACCGCCGCCACCGGGGAAAGTCTACTGGCGGGCTATAAGCGCCACAGCAGGACGTATCTGTATGTTTTTCTCCTGACAAATATCTTGACGGGAATGATTAATATCGCTGGGGTCTCCATGCTCGCTGCCGCGTTGCTGACCGGCTACTGTTTAGAATGTATCGATACCCGCACGGTGACAGTAGTTATTTTGCTCGTGTGCATGGGAGTAATTTTGTTTGGGAGGTATAAACTCCTTGATTCGGTCGCTAAAATTGTGGTGATCTTCCTCTCCTTAACCACGTTTGTAGCCGTCGGGCTCGCGTTTGCCAGTGGCCCCGTGGCACCAGTAGATTTTGTCGGCCCCAGCCCTTGGACTTGGGGTTCATTTGCATTTTTGATCATGTTGCTGGGGTGGATGCCGGCTCCGATAGATCTATCGGCATGGTCTTCATTGTGGATGTTCAGTCGGCAGGAGCAAACCGGTCACTTCGCCACTCCGCGCGAAGCCTCCATCGATTTTCACCTCGGTTACATAATGGCGGCAGTGCTCGCAATTTTCTTCGTGGCGCTGGGTAAATTGGTTATGTACGGCTCGGGGGAAACCTTTTCTAGTAGCGGTATCGCATTTTCCAAACAGTTGGTAACGCTGTATTCTGCAAATATCGGCGATTGGTCACGCCCGTTGATCTTCTCGGCAGCATTTTGCACCATGTTCAGCACTTCGGTAGCCGTTGTGGATGGTTATCCACGTTCCTTGGCGGCGTGCTGTTCGTTGCTGTGGGATCTTCCCAGTAAACAATTTCGCTTAATTCGTAAGATATGGGTTGTGTTTTCGGTGGCCGTTGCTTGCGTAATAGTACAGTTCTGTGTCGGCAATCTGCTTCAGTTACTCGCGTTTGCGGCGGTTATCTCCTTCATGACCTCACCCGCACTTGCATACATGAACTACAGAGTGATGAGCGGTAGCAACGTGCCTGATAATCAGAAACCGGGAGTTTTTCTTACCGTGTTAAGTTGGGCAGGGATGCTGTTTTTGGTGCTGATGAGTATTGGCTTCTTATACGTGACGTTTATGCGCTAACCTGAGTGTTTTGTCTCGAGGATTGGGCCGAGACTCTGGGCTGAAACGAGATGCTTCTTGATTTATCCTAATTCAGTCCCTTCAGCGAGAATGTCAACGTAGGCCTGATACATAAACCTACGGTTTCTTCTTCCTTGGTTGATTTGACGTACAATGCCCAACCTCTCACAATTGGCGAGCAGGGCATTGGCCTTGTTGTAGCTGACGTCGATCAGGCTGGCCACATCGTTGGCCATGACCACTGGTTGTTTCATCAGCGAGCGGAGTAGGGTCAGCCCATGTGAGCCTTCACCTGCCGCAACCAGTCTATCCGAATCTGCACGTTCAAGTGCCTGGATTCTTTTGGTTGTTTCCAGAACCATTTCGGAAACATCACGTACACCTTCAAGGAAGAATCTTGTCCATGCCTCGTAATTACCGTCTGTTCGTACTTGGGTAAGGCGGTCGTAATATTCTTGCTGGTGTGTCTTTAAGTAGGCACTTAGGTAGAGCATTGGTTCGTCAAGAATGCCTTTCCATACCAGATATAGGGTAATCAACAACCGACCGACTCTGCCGTTACCATCGTTGAACGGGTGAATTGTCTCGAACTGGTAGTGAATCAGAGCGCAGCGGATCAGAGGCGGCAGGTCGTCACCCTCATGTAGATAGCATTCGAAGCTGTTCAGAGCTAGCTGCATTTCAGCAGGCGGCGGTGGTACAAATCGAGCGTTATTAGGATTTGTGCCACCGATCCAATTCTGCATGGTTCTGAACTCACCAGGAGTCAGGTGTGTAGCGCCACCACGAACTTGTTGCATTAAAACGCCATGAATTTCGCGGAGCAAGCGCAGTGACATGGGGAAGTCATCTTTTTTAAGACGTTTTAGTCCATGGCGCATAGCTTTTACATAGTTGATAACTTCGCCGACATCGGCTGTGGGTATGTGCTCTTCGCTGGCTCCGAGAACATCCACCAATGAGGACTGGGTTCCCTCAATTTGAGAACTGAGCAGGGCTTCTTTCTGGATAAATAGTCCTACCAGAAGGTCGGGACTGGGCAGGACGGTTACAACTACGTTTAATGCTCCCAATGCCCGGTCTGCTTCGGACAAAAGCAGCTGTAGATCGCTCCCTAGATTGAAGAGCGGGTTAGGGGGCAGTGGATTTGGGAGAAATGCACGGTATCCAGCCATGGTATTTTGGAAGGTGCCGCTACGTGACATAGGAACTCCTGTATTTCGCAATAAAAAGATATAGACGTAATTGTTATGCTTATATCAGGTAATAAGAGATATGGGGTTAAAACATGGAGCCATATCTCATGTTTCAGAGTTATGGTTGCTGCGAGAGTGCCTTTATCGCATAAAGGAGGTTTGAAAATATTTCAGATGCCCCCGCAAAGAAATGTAGCCCAGTTCATGGATGAGTGAAAAATTGTATTTGTGTACATAGGTAGAGCACATTATTGTGAATCTAAGAAAAACTATTATTTAACATGTTAGCTAGGTGCGGTTTGCGAGAACTGTATATCGTAGGGGGAGTATCTACTCAATGATGCCCGTTAAGCGAATCATCTACTCCATTATTGCTATTTGTCTCCTGTGCACCGGAATTGATTATCTAACATTGCAGGTGATACGCCATGAGCGCCAGATAGACCACAGGCAGCAAGTCCAAGCGCATCTTGATCAGGTGCGCTCGGTTTTAGATTCTAGAGTCAATTCCAGTTTATTGCTTATACGCGCACTAGCTTCCTACATCGCGGTTCATCCCGAGTTGGATCAAAATGAATTTGAGCGGATCAGTAGCGAGGTGATGGGGCACCGCAATTTTCTGCTAAATTTGGTCGCGGCTCCCGGATATGTCATCCGTTATATTTACCCTCAAGAAGGCAATGAAACCCTTGTAGGGTTGGATTATCGTGAATTATCGGAGCAATGGAGTGCCGTACGTGCGACGCTGGAAGAAAACACCATGATTGTTGACGGCCCGATTCCTCTGGTTCAGGGCGGAACTGGAATTGTAGGCCGGATTCCGGTGTTTAGTGAAATCATGCACCAGCGCCATTTCTGGGGGGTGGTTTCAGCGGTTATAGATAGTGACACCCTTTTTAAACAAGTAAGCTCCCAAGCTGTGGCCTTGGGGCTTGACATAGCCCTGCGGCAGCGACATGACCTCACGGTGTTCTTGGGGGAGGCAGAATTGTTTTCAGCTCCGGATGCGGTTCAGGCGATTGTAGCGCTGCCGGGGATGGAATGGGATATAGCTGCGCGAGCCCAGTTGGCACCGGCTCTGAGTTGGCGGTTGGTGTGGTTTCTTCATGGCGGATTTGTGCTGTTAGGAGCCCTGCTTTTAGGGATAAGCGTGTCGAAACTTAAAAACACCTTTGCCCTTGAGACCAGTGAAAAACGCCTGCGCGATATTCTCATGAATTCATCTGGGTGGATATGGGAGACTGATGTTGAATCCCGTTTGACTATGGTGGCAGGTCAAGTGAAGGAGATTTTGGGCTATTACCCACACGAGTTGAGGGGGATGAAGCTCAGCGCCACCGTGGCAAAAAAACACCGCGCGGAATTTAAGCACCGCTTGGAGCAATGTTGCAAAGATGCGCAGACTCTGACTGATATGGAGATGTGGCATACAGATAAGGGCGGTGCACAGGTATGTCTGCTTGCTACAATTGTTCCCGTTTTCAATGCTTCTGGCCATTGTGCTGGGTACCGAGGTGTGTATAAAGATATTACGTCCAAAAAGAAACTGCAGTTAGAGATTGAGGAGAATAAAAACCTCCTTGATCTGTTTTTTGCCCAGTCTCTGGATGGTTTTTTCTTCATGATGGTGGACGAACCGGTGGACTGGTCCCACGCCGATGCTGTTGAGCGCGAGAAGTTGCTTGACTATGTTTTTGTCCATCAGCGCATGACCAGGGTTAACGAGGCAGTTCTGAAACAATATCAGTTCAGAGAAGAAGATATGCTCGGGCTTACCCCTGCAGATTTTTTTCAGCACGATCCGAATGAAGGTAGGCGTATATGGCGGCAGATGTTTGATCTCGGTCGACAGCATATTGAAACAGTGGAAAAACGCAATGACGGCAGCAGTATCATTGTCGAAGGTGACTACTGTTGTATCTACAATCGTGACGGTGCCATAACCGGCATTTTCGGGGCGCAACGTGACATTACAGCCTCTAAGCATGCTGAGCATGAGCTCAAGCGTTATATAGAGATTGTAGATGCAAATGTTCTGACTTCCCGTACTGACCTTGAAGGAAAGATTGTCTACGCCAGTGAAGCGTTCTGCCGTGTCTCCGGTTACGAAGAGCATGAACTGCTGGGGCAGGCCCACAATGTTATGTACCACTTTGATATGCCTGCCGCCACCTTTGAGCAAATATGGCAAACCATCAGAGCCGGTAAAACCTGGTGCGGTGAAATGAAAAGCAGAACCCGTTCAGGTGGATTCTGTTGGGCGGATACTATCATATCCCCAATGGAAGATAGTGTGGGCAAGGTGTATGGATATATGGCGGTACGCCACGATACAACAGATAAAAAGCGCATTGAGCAGATATCGGTGACTGATGCCTTGACGGGTATCTTCAATCGCCTAAAACTTGACGCAGTGCTTAAAAGTGAACACACGCGCTATGTCCGTTATGGGCAGGAATTTGCGGTTATTTTGTTCGATATAGACTATTTCAAGCGTATCAATGACACCTACGGTCACCTCAGTGGCGATAAGGTTTTGCAGGAGATCAGCACTTTGAGTAAAAAGCATCTACGCGACACTGATGTGTTGGGGCGCTGGGGCGGAGAGGAGTTTATGATTATTGCTCCAGGTACCGATGTTGCCGGAGCCACCAATCTGGCGGAGAAACTACGTCAGACCATAGAAGATTATGCTTTTACCGATGCGGGGAGCGTAACGGCAAGCTTTGGTATTGCTGTGATCAGAAAAGAAGAGCGGCAAGGGAGTAACCACCTGCTTAAACGCATGGACGAAGCGCTATACAAGGCCAAGGAACAGGGGCGCAATCGGGTCGTGAGTGCCGACTGATTGTGGAGAGATCGATTGATTTCGCGCGCCTGCTTGGTCGGGTTCATTTGTTCTGCCCCTAAGAAAAGAAGGGAACTATGCTCATGGTTGTAGCTTCCAGCCTCAAAAATGAATACCATCAAACCCGAGTTGGGTCAGGCTTTGATGGAGTTGTTCGCGTTGTTGTCGAAGACTTCTACGGTACGGGAGTGTTGCTGTACTCAGGCATGGCTATCCTGACCGCCGCCCATGTTATGGAAAATGACGCTGGAGATATCGTCTCCAACGCCATAATTGAGGTTGAAACCGCTTCGGGTCTTAAAAGGTACACCAGTGATCAGGTGCTGATCCACCCAGATTACGACACCGTGAACTCTAACTTCGACCTAGCCCTAATCAAGTTATCTGAATTGGTAGAACCTGCTGCGGAGCGGTATTCTCTGTACCGGGGTGATTCTGAGATAGGTTCAGAGACGGTACTCGTCGGTTATGGCAGCAGCGGCACCGGAGCTCTAGGGTCTAGCCCATATTCAGATATCATACGTTATAAAGCTCAGAATCAGTTTGATATGCTTGGAGGGAGCTTTTCTGCCGCCTACGGTTCAGACCTTGGGTGGATTCCAGATGAAGACGGGATTTTGGTCGCGGATTTTGATAACGGTTACAGGCTCAATGATGCCCTGGGGCATATAGGCGGGGTTTGGGATAGTGGAACAGGGAGTTACGAGGG
>JAQUDG010000129.1 GCA_028685815.1 Desulfuromonas sp. | reverse complement strand
CAGAAAAGTGAGCAATGCTACAATGGGGACCGCATTGGGGCCGGTCTGGTGGATATGCGCCACCATAGAGGTAATCCGCCAACTGCGCGGTCGCACAAGGGTTGCGACCATGGTTGCAAGGGTCAAGCCAGTAAAGCCGAACAGCTGCCACTGCTGGCGCAGCACCGCCTGAGTTCGCTGCCCAACACCAGCCAAAAACATAAGCAGTAGCGGAGCTCGCCTCTGAGTCTGGATCAGGGAATCGCTCATGGTTGCCGCCACCGTCTGCAGCAAACGTCGACGCTCAGGGGCTAAATCCTGTGCAAGCGTGTCACTCTGTTCCAGCCAGTCCTGCCCGAGCAGATCAATCAGAACGGCAGCTCCAGCGGTGTCGAGAGCTACTACCCCACCAAGATCGATGGAGCGCCCTACTTCTGCCCCTCCTGCTTGTGCTACGCCTCTCTGCGCCGCCACAACTTCTGCACGCAGGTGCTGATAGTGTTGCAGAATCCATGCACCGCTAATTATCAGGCGTTGACCCTCTATCTGCACCCTGCCTGGCTGTAATGCTTGCTGAGACTTCAAACCCGCCTCACTCCCATAAAGTAAAAACCCAGATGAAATCTAGTCAGTACAGGGGTTTTGGCATGGGTGTCAATAGGTTTCGCCCATTACTTCCAATCCCCACTTTGGTTTTGGTGTGACCCTTGCTATGTAATTCAGCTGTATGCCAACAGTCTTTTGCGCCCCCAGATATACTTTGCTATTGTACTCGGATAGGTTAAATTCAAATTAGTTTATTTGTGCTTTCACGCCACAGAATGACCATACCAAAGGATGAACTGTATGCCCATGCTTCCCCCCGCACCTGCTACTCAGCGCGCCAAAACAACGCCTTTTGCCCAGAGGGGAAACAGGACTTATCAAACTGCTATCTTTATCTGTAGCATAATTTTCCTTTTTCTGACATGGAGTGGAAACGCAACAATCCCCGGGTTAGTCACCCCCGGCTTGGCGGCCCCCTTCCCAGCGGACGATCTTCCTGGGGTATTGAAACCGTGGCGCGCCTGGGTTCTGGCTCAAGACGAAGATATTAACTGCGCCCTCGCTTGGAATGAGGCGAATAAGCGCCTGTGCACCTGGCCAAGTCATCTGCAGCTTAATGCCAATTCAAGCGGAGCAGAGTTTACCCTGCAGGGATATTTGGGGAAAAAAGGATGGGTAATTCTGCCCGGTTCGGCGCGCTACTGGCCGCAAGATGTCACCACCAGTGGGAAGGACAGCACAGTATTACGCCAGCAACACCGGCCAGCGCTTCTACTTGAAGCCGGTTCCTTTAGCATCCGCGGCCATCTGTCATGGGAGCAACTTCCAGACTCCATCCCCCTAACCCCTGATGTTGCGGTACTCGACCTCAAACTTGATGGTGAGACTATTGCCCTACCGGCATACACTCGGGGGCAATTGCAGCTACGCCAAAACCGCCGCTTTGGACCAACTGCCGAGGATGGGGTAAAATTTCAAGTATTCCGCCATCTGGAAGACCGAATTCCACAAATTATAACCACTCAAATAAGGCTTCAAGTATCCGGTACTGAACGTGAGATTGTCACCTCAACCGTCCTCCCAGCTGGATTCGCGCCACTGGATATTGCCAGCGCAGTTCCGGCACGTCTGGAGAGTGACGGTCGCTTGCGCGTGCTGGCTGAGGCTGGGGAGTATGAAATAAACATCCGCGCCAGAGCTGTTGCCTCCCCAGGAAAACAAGAATCCTTCCGTCGCCCCGCCACCAACGGCCCCTGGGCCGAGGATGAGCTGTGGTGTATTGAGCGTCATGCCGAGCTGCGCTCGATCTCCATCAGTGGCGCGCCCGCACTGGATTCCGCCCAGACAGATATTCCGCCCCAGTGGCGGCATCTACCAGTATTTCTGATGCATACAGACACGGTTATTGAATTTGCCCAACAACGTCGCGGGGCTGAACCTACCCCGAAAGATCGACTTAGGGCCCAGCGGGAACTATGGCTCGACTTCGACGGGAACTCTTACAGCGTCAAGGACAGCATCAGTGGGGAGCTAACGGCCAGCTCCCGCCTTGAAGTTGGACCGGAGCTTGAACTGGGGCGGGCGCAGCTCAACGGGAAAGAACAATTTATTACCCACCTGCATCCAACCGGCTCCGCTGGGATAGAAGTGAGGCAGCAGCAGCTGGAGTTGCAGGCAGACAGTCGCATTATCCCTACACACATCTCTGCGATCCCCGCCTTTGGGTGGCAGTTCAGCCCGACTGAATTACACACCAGACTCCATCTCCCTCCCGGATGGCGGGTTCTGGCAGCGTCTGGAGCTGACATAACTTCAGGTACGTGGATACAGCGGTGGTCGCTGCTTGACCTATTTATCGTCCTCCTGCTTAGTCTAGGATTCGGACGCCTGTGGGGCTGGAAGTATGGACTGCTGGCGCTGGGCGGACTAATCCTGACCTATCAGGAGCCAAGTGCACCGCAGTTTATGTGGCTACACCTTCTCGGTGGTGCGGCGCTGTTGCGCGTAGCCCCACCCGGACGCCTGCATCGTCTGGTCCGCATCTACATGGGGAGCGCGGCGTTAGCAATGGCGGTACTGTTGTTGCTCTTTGCCGCACAGCAGGTTCGTACCGCAATATATCCACAGTTAGAGCCTTTGCCACCAGAATATTCAGGGGTGAATCAGCAGATGACGAGGAATGTGCAGTACGACAGTGTGGTAAAGGAACGCGTATCCGCAGAGGCAAAAATGCTGGGAGCTTCAGCCGCTCTACGTTCGCTACAAAGAACCACCGCCTATCCAGAATATACCGAGGCATTGGAAACCCAAACGGGTCCCGGCATTCCAACCTGGGAATGGCGCAGTGTCAGGTTTGAATTCAACTCCGGGGTGGAACCAGAGCGACGCCTGCAGTTGGTTTACCTAACCCCATTCATGACCAGGATATGCCTGATTGCAGGGGTGCTGTTTATTTTAGGTATGTTTGCCCGTCTGGGCTCCTGCCTACGCAACAGCAGAAATAACCGCGACGATAACAATGGTGACCTCGAGGTCACCCCCCCGCTGGGGAAAAAGTGCACCCGCCGCATCAACCTACTGCCAAACATGCTGTTATGCTCCCTGATAATGCTGACATCTATGTTGGCCATCTTCGTTGTGCTGCCACCTCAGGCAGATGCACGCAGTGATGCTAAATCTAGTTCTGTCCCTGCCGTTAATTTTACGGCACCCGGAGCAGATAGTCCCACAGACTATGGTGGAGTAATTCCATCCACCGAACTCCTAGAGGAGCTACACCGCCGCCTGACCCTGCCGCCCGATTGCGCCCCTGACTGTGTTGCACTGCAGCAGGTAAGTGTAACAATCTCTGGCGATACCCTTAGCATTGAACAGCAGCTTCACAGCGCAACCTTAAGTGCGATGCCGCTGGCGTTCCCACTGCAAGAACTCCAACCACGCCAAGTTGACCCAACTAGCGGCAAAGAGCTGTTTCTACTCCGCAGCGCGGACAAGCAACTATGGGCTCGAGTTCCTGCTGGGCTCACCCGCATTACCCTCAAAGCGACAATCCCGGCGGATCTGACCCAATTAGAAATTCCACTGCCGATTCCGCCAGGGAGCATCAACCTCGCCACTAGCCCATGGGAGGCGGTGAATCAAACTACAGGCAACGTCAGCACCATCAGCCTCAGACGCCCCAGCGACTCGACGCCAAAAGGGGAAACCGCAACAGAATTCACCATGGGGCTCCCACTGTATGTCGAAGTGAAGCGGCGTCTGAATCTTGGAGTTGAGTGGCAGGTTGAAACTACCCTGACTCGCTTGAGCAAAAAAGGCAGTGCTGGTGTAATCGAAGTGCCTCTGCTCGAACATGAACAAATCACCACTGCGGGAATAAAGATCAAAGAACGCCAGGCTTTGATAGAGTTCGGTCCCGAAACCGAAACCGTAAGATGGAAATCAAGCCTGGATACTCTCAGTCCAATCCAGTTACAGGCCACTACATCCAGGCAGTCGCATGAAGTCTGGCAGCTCGAATCTAGCCCCTTATGGCATACACGGTATGTAGGTACACCGCTAATTTACACGTATCAAAACGGACGCTGGCTGGCGCAATGGCAGCCGCGCGATTTCGAACAGTTGCAGTTAGAGATCCTGCGACCACAGGGGGCACCGGGGCAGCATATCACCGTGGAAGAGTGCACTCTGCGCCACAATTTGAGCCACAGCTTGAACCAAAACGTCGGCGTACTGCAGAACAGCGATTCAAACGTGCTCCTAAAAATCCGCAGCAGCATGGCTACGCGCCACACCATCGCCCTGCCCGAAGGCGTTGTCGAAGTCCGCCAAGTACGCATTGATGGCAGAGATACGCGCATCGAACAGAAAGGGACGGAACTAGCCGTGCCCCTACATGCGGGCATACAGCAGGTAGAGATAAGCTGGAGCAATCAGCAGCATCCGGGATTGGTCGATAAAACTCCTCGTATTGATCTTGGTGCGCCAGCGGTTAATATTGACCTGAACTTCACCCTGCCCCATACCCGTTGGATTTTATTTACCGGAGGCGCAGGTCTGGGTCCAGCAGTCTTATTCTGGGGAGTTATCCTAGTCAGCGGCGTAGTATCCATCCTGTTGGGACACTACGCTCCCACTCCACTGCGCTGGTGGCACTGGTTCATTTTAAGTGCAGGCTTAAGTCAAGCACCGCTTCCAGCTCTGCTACTTGTTGCTTTGTGGCTAATTCTGCTCGGAATACGTAAAAACCATGCCACCTGCATCCACAACCCCGCCGCATTCAATGCACTCCAACTAGGCCTTGTGGTTCTGAGCATTTGCGCCCTGCTCGCCCTGATTACGGCGGTACAGCATGGATTACTGGGATTGCCAGAAATGCAGATCGCAGGGAGTAATTCCAGCGCATGGAATCTGCACTGGTACCAGGATCGCAGCGCGGCTGTCATCCCTTCAGTCTGGGTCTTTTCCGTCCCCATGCTGGCCTACCGCATCTTAATGCTCCTCTGGGCACTATGGTTGGCCATGGCTCTGCTCAAGTGGCTGCACTGGGGCTGGGTCTGTTTCAGTGCTGGGCAAATCTGGCGTCCGTTGAAACCTCGCTCTGCCTCTACCGACGTGCAGCAACAGCGGCACGACACTTCAAAAGGCGACAAATAAAAAACCACTTTTGCGCTTACCCACTGACGACATAGCGCGGTCAGTGCGTTGGAGAAATTTTACATGGAACAACTCGAACAGATAACCCATACCATTGCGTTAAGCATGGGAGCGGCATGGGCCAGCGGCATCAACCTGTATGCTACTATTTTAATGTTTGGGCTCATGGGCAACTCCGGCACCATTGTTTTGCCCGAAACCCTGCAGATTCTCCAGGACCCGTTGGTAATCTGGGCCAGTGCCCTCATGTTTGTGGTTGAATTTTTTGCTGACAAAATTCCTGGGGTAGATTCAGGCTGGGACAGCCTGCACACCTTTATTCGGATTCCGGCCGGAGCCGCTTTGGCGGCCGCTGCGGTAGGCGCTGTCAACCCTGCAGTGGTAGTCGCTGCCGCTCTGGTTGGTGGCACCCTCACCACCGCAACCCATATCGGGAAAAGTGGTTCACGCCTGCTCATCAACACCTCACCTGAGCCGGTAAGCAACTGGGGGGCTTCCCTTGGCGAAGACCTGGCCGTGTTCGGCGGGCTGTGGGTAGCCCTTACCCATCCGGTGGTATTTTTACTCGGGCTGTTTATATTTATACTGTTACTTATCTGGTTACTGCCGAAACTCTGGTATCTGCTTAAACGTATATTTTCTTCCATTTGCAGATGTTTCAGACGTCCCAAAAACGCACCAGTGCCAGAACCCCCGCCAGAACCTCTATCTGCCGTTCAGGTCCAACCGGTTCAGGTGCAGCAGATAGAGAAAGCCGAAATAATCATCCCGCAAGACAAGGATTGCACCCATGGATAACTTCATGCGCCGCTTTATCACTACCGCTCTATGTATGGGCTTGATACTGTTCTTTGCCGCCATTAGCAAAAACAGCTGGGAACGCGCCATCGCCCTTGCGGTTATTGGCGGATTTTTATTTGGCGCTCTGGTGGCGCAGCTATGGGGTGCGTTCGAATACTTTAAATCAAAACGTGATAGCAAATAGGGGAACAAGCGCCAACGGCGGTTGGCAGTGAAGGGTGGGAATATAGGCTGGCAGCAATCAATATTTCTGGTGAGTTGCGGTGGAATTGCCCAGGAATAGGCGTAGAGCTACTCTACTGCACCGAAACCAGTTGAGACGACGTAACAGACTGCTTGAGAACAGTCTGTTACGTCCATGGACCTTCACATAAAAACAAGGGCTGGTGTAATTTTTTAACCCCAGGTTAAACCTCGCGCCCGGCACACTGGACTGCGTTCGGGTCATGGGCATGACACGGGGTAACCCCGTACATCAGACCGCACTGTGGGCATAAACTCGCGTAGGTCTGCATCGTAAAAGCGTTTTTACAGCCCTCGCAGGTGATGCTCAA
>JAQUDG010000026.1 GCA_028685815.1 Desulfuromonas sp. | reverse complement strand
ATAGCAAGAACGTGGTCATAACTGTTCCCGTATCCAGGTTGGAGCGTGCCAGCGTTACCGGGAGCATATCTTGAATCGCCCACGGCTTCCGACCAACTTCAGTTACAATCCAGCCCGCCTGCTGCGCCACGTAGCCCAAAAACATGCCAAGCATCCCAAGCAGGAGCAGGGGATAGTTGCGCTCCAAGGTGCCGCGTTTAAGCAGGTACAGATACAGCGCAAACAGTAGGATAAAAAAAGTTCCAAGGCCGACCATGACGCGGAAGGCATAAAATGTCAGAGAAACCGGGGGTACTGCGTGTTCCACCGAGAGCAGGTGCCCATAACCGAGATAGGCTCGGTGCTGGTCGAATATCTCAAGAGCGGTAGCCGCCCCAGTAGTGTCGCCAGCTTTTTTCGCCTGTTTATACGCGCCTAGGGCAGTGACTGCCTGTTTGCCGTAGCCTATTTTCTCGTCCACTCCCATGATGTTGTGCTCTGTATTGCCGTAGAGTAAATCATCGATACCAGGGACAAAGCCGTTAAAATCGCGGGTGGCGAGCAGGCTCAAGATCTTAGGGATTTCTACCTTAAACAGGAATGGATCATGTTCATCGCCCGGCTGCTTAAGGGGGTTAGGCATCCCCATCGCTACCAGACCAGCTCCAGAAGACCCAGTATACAGTGCTTCCATAGCGGCAAGCTTCATGGGTTGGGTTGAGGAGGTGACAAAGGCGTGCTCGTCACCACTAAAGGCCACAAACACAGAACTGAGCAGACCGAAGACGCACGCTACCGTGATGGAGCGCAGGGCGAATTTTTTGTGTTTATTCCGCAGCAGATACCAACTGGAGATCCCTACGACAAACAGGGATGCCAGCAGAAAACCGGAGCTAGTAGCGTGGACAAAATGGCCAATGGCGACAGGGGAGGAGATGATCACCCACAGATTGTCCATTTCAAAACGGGCGGAGTCTGGGTTGAAGGTCATCCCTATCGGGTGCTGCATCCAGCCGTTGGCCACCAGGATCCACATGGCGGAGAGGCTAGAGCCCACCGCCACCATCCAGGTGGAGAACAGGTGCATGCGGGTGGATACACGCTCCCAGCCAAAAAACATGACCGCAAAGAAGGTGGCCTCGAGGAAAAATGCCAGAATGCCCTCAATAGCCAGCGGCGCACCGAAGATATCCCCCACTATCCAGGAGTAGTTGGACCAGTTGGTGCCGAACTCAAATTCCAGAATAATGCCAGTAGCGACACCGATAGCGAAGTTGATACCGAACAGCGTCATCCAGAATTTGGTCAGACTCTTCCATTGCGGATTGCCGGTTTTTACATATATGGATTCGAAAAATGCACACAGGAACGAAAGCCCCAGAGTCAGAGGGACAAAAATCCAGTGGTACATGGCAGTCAGGGCGAATGTTGCGCGTGCCCAGTTGACCATGCTGAGGTCTAGGTTTTCAATCACGGGTTGCCTCCTGGTTGAAGTGGTGGTGGATAGATGACAGACAAATACAAGCGACAGGCCAAATTAACAATACCGCGCGAAACCTATTTTAAACCGGGCTGAGAATGTTCCTGGAGTTCAGTCAGGTTTGCGAGAACATGGTTGGCGCGTTCGGCATCAGAAGAGAAGTTTGTAGCCAGAAAGTTAGGGAAGAAAAAAACCTTTAGAACCGCAAACATGATAAACAGTTTGAAAAAAATAATCTTCCATAGGGTCTTTCCCACCACCATGGAACGGAATCCATCACGGTAAAATGTGTAGACGTGTTGCAACGACATTCTGGCCTCCTTGGGCTGTAAGACTCTTGGGAGAGGTTTTGAATTAACGTTTAATTATTACCTTTGCGGTTGTATTTACTCCGCGCCAATGTGGTTGTCAAGGTAATTTTGGCTTGTTAAGAATCAGTTTTGGGGTTTTACCCCTCAGGTTTATGGCAAAATAGACACCGATTGGGGTCGGGATGCTTAGGGGAAAATTCAAGCCCCGGTTTACCGTGACAATCTTTACAAAATTTTTCTGCCGCTTTCTTTCCATCCTGTTTAAATATTCGGTGATACTCCGCATGAATATCATCCACGGGCATGTGTGGCGTTGTTTCTTCAGGGGCCATCAATAAAAATATTACAACAGCAGCACCTATCCCTAAGGTGATAATATCTCGTTTAGTCACGTTTTAACCTCTCTATCTGGAAGTGCTTGATGGATTGTCTGCCGGAAAGGGTCTATTTGGATATTTATATTCCTTGTATATCCCCGTTTGGCCCTGTTTAGAATCAGTCTCCGCGCATGAAGACAAAGTATACAAACAAGAAGACTAGGACCGTCCCGCCGCCAATGAAAATAAACAAACTGTCGGAGGAGTGCTCCAGATCAGTCCCACTGCTGTGAACAACATATACCAGTGCGATAAGTCCGGTCAAAGTAAGGGTGCAGGAAAGAAGTAGGCGCCATTTTAGGAGCAGACAGATAACGATAAAGAATATTGCTCCGGCAATAAACCATGAATTATGCAGAAGGTCTAAATCGGAAATATAGCGGATAAGCATTGATGTCTTCAGTGGTTTGAGCCATTCTATGAGCGCTTCCATGGCAGGGTTCCATTCAAGTAAGGTCAAAGGGGCAATTTCGGTGACACAAGTGTTGCCTAATGGCAGTTTTTATATCTGCATAAAGTAGCACGGTCGGGGCAAAACGCAAAAACTAATGCTGCCAATTGAAATCCCCCAGCTTGGACCTCACAGTGGGTGCAAGTTACCGTCTTTTAGACTCTGGCGTGGCGCGAAATGATGTGTTCTGAGGCTCTGCGCCCGTATCTATACTTATCTATGCCTGTACAGGGTAACCATACAGCATTCTTTTTTATTATATCAACGAGGTTGTAGTGCCACAGCGAACAATAGGTGTCTTTGATTCAGGTGTAGGTGGGTTGACGGTGTTGCAGGCTATTCGGAAGCACCTTCCCGACGAAGACCTAGTCTATCTAGGAGATACGGCGCGGGTTCCCTACGGGACGAAAAGTCCGGAGACCGTCCTGCGTTATGCGCTGCAGGCCGCGGAGTTTTTATGTGCGCACCAAGTGAAAATGATTGTTGTCGCATGTAATACCGCCTCTTCTGTCGCTTTGCAGATTTTAACCCATCATTTCAATATTCCGGTAGTTGGGGTAATTGTCCCTGGCGCGCAGGAAGCAGTCAGGATTTCCACCTCCGGACGCATCGGGGTAATTGGAACCGAAGGGACCGTCAACAGCGGGGCCTACCAGCGCGAGATAAGCACCCTACGTGACGGAGTTCAGGTTTTTACCGCCGCATGTCCGCTGTTTGTCCCCCTGGCGGAAGAGGGGTGGGCCAACCACGAAATCGCCCGCCTAGCGGCGCACGAGTATTTGCTTCCTCTGCTGCGGAATAATATTGATACCTTGGTGCTGGGGTGCACCCATTATCCGCTCCTCAAGGACACGCTGCGTCAAGTGCTTCCTGCCCAAGTAAACATGGTTGATTCGGCCACACAAACTGCAATTACGGTTAGATCTCTACTGCGGCACCACCATACCTTGTGCCAGGAAAAGCCAAAACGCGTGGGGAGCTGCCGCTTCTACGTCACCGATGTTCCTACAAGGTTTGTACGGGTTGGCAGCGCCTTTCTCGGAGAAGAATTAAAAGAAGTTGAGCGGGTAACCCTGCCTGCCATTTCACCCGATATGATGAGGTTTCCATGAGCCTGTTCAGTGCCAAAAATAAAAACAGCGTGCGCATAATAGTGCTTTTGCTGGGGTTGATTTGCGCAGGGATAGTCGTTGGCCGGATGTTTGTCGATGTCCGCCCAGTCCCACAGGATAGTGACGCGCCACGCACCGCCATAGAGCAAGAGGAGATCTCTTTGTATTTCGGAGATCCAGATGCCAATGGGCTGCTGGAAGAAAGACGCATGGTGCCACAGGCCGGAGATGACTTCACCGCGTTGAGTCTGATCGTTAACGAGCTCGCACAAGGGCCGAAATCCGAAGGAATGACAGCGGTTATTCCTGAACAGACGCGCTTGCTGGGTGTACGCAAGGTAGATGCCAACACTCTTAAACTAGATTTCAACCGCGAGTTGACCCAGTATCATCCCGGCGGCAGCAGCTCCGAGTTGCTTAGCGTTCACGCCCTGACTAACTCCATTGCAGCGCATATGCCTGAATTTACCCAATTTGAGTTCTGGATAGAGGGAAACAGGGTTGAAAGCCTCAAGGGGCATGTGGATCTTAGCCGACCAGTCAGACTTGATTCCAGTTGGGTCAGAACGGACTCCGGGCCCCTAGATCCACTATCACCACACTGATTTATATCCTTGAAGTGAAGAATCTATATACAAACCATACAATTACCGGAGAGATAGACTGATGTCTGAATTTATGCGTGCCCTGAGTGAGCAGGTACTTATTTTGGATGGAGCCATGGGGACAATGCTGCAGGCGCGCGGGCTTAAAGCCGGCGACTGTCCCGAACAGATGATTCTCGATGCACCCGATGTAGTTGCGGGGGTTCACCGTGAATACGCCGCCGCCGGAGCTCGAGTAATTGTTAGTAACACCTTTGGGGCGAACCGCACCAAGTTGGCGCATTACGGGCTGCAGGAGCGGGTGGAAGAGATAAACCGCCGTGGTATAGAGCTGGCGCGCAGTGCCGCAGGTGCTTCTGGCTTCGTTGCGGGGAGCATCGGTCCGAGTGGGCGTTTTCTTGAGCCTGTGGGCGACGCTGGCTTTGATGAGATGGTAGAGGTGTTTGCCGAGCAGGTGCGCGCCTTTACTGCCGCTGGGGCGGATGCTATCAGCTGCGAGACTTTTCTGGATATTCGCGAGCTTAAAGCCGCGATTATAGCGTGCCGTAAATATTCCACTCTGCCGGTAATCGCCATGATGACCTTTGATGACGGGGGGCGCACCGTACTTGGAACTTCTCCGGAGGCTGCGGCGGTAACCCTGGATGGACTACAGGTAGATGTGATCGGGAGCAACTGCGGTCTGGGGATAGACGGGATGTACGACGTGTTGAGTAGAATGCGCACCTGTACTAATCGCCCCCTGATTGTCCAGGCCAATGCTGGATTGCCCATCCTTAAAAACGGGGAGACTATATTTCCTGCCACTCCGGCAGAGATGGTCTTGTACCATGAGCGCCTGCTTAACCTTGGAGTGCGAATTATCGGTGGCTGCTGCGGCACCACCCCGGAACATATTCGGGTGATGCATGAAGCCCTCAAACCGTTCGATCAAAGCTGGACAGCGCCTGTGCGCCGCCGAGGCTTTGTGTCTAGCCGCACCGAGGTATGCAGCTTCAGCCCGGGTATCCGCTGCGCCATCATTGGTGAGCGGATCAACCCGACGGGGAAAAAAGGTTACAGCGCCGAATTGCGTGAGGGTAAAACCGCGTATATCCGGCGCGAGGCCCAGGCTCAGGGAGCTGCGGGGGCGCATCTGCTCGATGTTAACTGTGGGGCACCGGGGGTAGATGAAGCTGCGGCTTTGGAACGCGCGGTATTAGGGATAAGCTCTGTTTCGACCCTGCCGCTAGTGCTTGATTCCTCCGATCCGGTTGCGTTGGAGCGCGGTCTAAAAGCCGCAGATGGTAAAGTGCTGATCAACTCAGTCAATGGTGAAGAGAAGAGCATGAATGCCATTTTGCCGCTGGCGCACACATATGGCGCTGCGGTTATTGCCTTGTGCCTCGATGAACAAGGCATCCCCAAAACCGCGAGCGGGCGCATCGCCATTGCCCGAAAGATTGTCGCGCGCGCGCAAGAGTACGGCATCCCGCGCTGCGACGTGATGGTGGATTGCCTGGCGCTGACGGTTTCTGCCGAGCAGGATCAGGCAGCGCAGACCTTAGAGGCGATCCACACCCTGACCCATGAAGATGGTCTGACCACGGTTCTAGGGGTCAGCAATATCTCCTTCGGCCTCCCGTGTAGGCCTCTGATTTCATCCACCTTTTTTGCTATGGCACTCAATAACGGCCTGAGCGCGGCGATAATCAATCCCAGCGATGAGCGGATGCAGGATGCTTATCGTAGCGCCATGGTGTTGCTGGGACACGATCAACGTGCTGAAGCCTACGTGCAGGCATATGCGGGAAATGTTGCCGAAGATGTTACCCCAGCGTCCTCTGATGCTGCGGGACAGAGCGCAGAAGACATTATGGCGCGCTTGACCACGGGCATTATCCGCGGTGAGAAGGATGAGATTGTTGCCCTGGTGGAGCAGGCGTTGGAGCAGGGGCATGGCCTGCTGGAGGTTAGCAATAATGGCCTGTTGCCCGGACTCGAAGAGGTGGGGCGACGTTTCGGCGCGAACAAGATTTTCCTGCCGCAGGTGCTTCTGAGTGCTGAGACCATGCAGACCGCGTTTAAGCGCTTGAAGCAGGAGATGGGCGGCGCACAAATGCAGAGTAATGGCAAAATAATCATGGCGACGGTTGAGGGGGATATTCACGATATCGGTAAGAATATTGTCTGCACCTTGCTGGAGAACTACGGCTTTGAAGTGATTGACTTAGGTAAGAATGTCTCTTCTGCACGCATCGTGGAGCAGGCCGTGGCTCACAAGGTTGATGCCGTGGGACTTTCAGCGTTGATGACCACCACTTTACAGCAGATGGAGGTGACCATTGATGCGTTGCGTGCCGCTGGGGTCAAGGTGTTCACCATGGTTGGTGGCGCCGTAGTTACCCAGGATTACGCCGACCAGATCGGAGCGGATATCTATGCCGATGACGCCATGGAAGCGGTGAAGAAGATTAAAAAGTTTATGGCGCAGTGAGTGGCGGGCAGTGTTGAAGGAGGGTAAAAATTGGTAGGCGGATTTAACCATAACTTCAAATACAAAGGACACGTGTATCACGTCCAGACAGAAGATAGTGGAGTGCCGCGGGCGCACGTGACCACCCTGCTGTATCGCGGCGGCTCTATTATTGCGCGTGAAGTTGCAGATTATGGTGATATTGCTAGCGCCTCCGATCTTGCCGCCCAAGTGGAGCACATGATGAAAAATCAGCATCGCTTGATGCTGAAGAACCTTAAAGATGGAACATATGACGCTAGGATCGACCAGCTAGACGCTGGAAACGCAGATCGCACGGAGCTAAAACAAACAGATGTTATGCTCTCCGTACCTGTACGCGAAGAAGAGTCTGCTGGTGCGGACGAACCCGGTGTGCACGAGAAGCCTGGCTGGAGAACAGGTAGGCTGGACAATATGGTACGCGCCTACCTTGATGCAGGGCGTTGATGCGTATGGCATACATTTAAATTAAACCTTTCGCCGCTGCCAAGCTCTCTTGCGGAGCAGACATTGCCGCAACTTATAAGATACGGGTTGAAATGCTAAAAAATAGCCTCATAGTCCGCATCATTGCCATGAACGTGGTTCTGCTCACCTTCGGGATCGGGGTCTTCGCTATGTTTCACTATCAGCGCGACCGTAGCAATATGCTCAAGCTGACCCGTGATGGTGCCGAGATTCTTATGGTAACGGTGGTAAATTCCATCTTTAACTCCAAATGCCAGGGAGATCCGGAAAAGCTCCAGCACACCTTAGAGCTGATAGCCGATGGCCCGAGTCTCCGCATTGTGCGAATCTTCAACCCCGTCAGCGGTATTGTCGCCAACTCTTCATTTGCGGCGGAACTGGGTCAACCCATGCTTTCGAGCGAGTTGGAAGCGTATCGCCGCGGGGATGACTCAGTGATGCTCGACTATGATGGCGAGGATGTCCTGAGTATTCTACACCCCATCCGGAATAAAGAGGTCTGCCACCAGTGTCACAGCCATGAGAGTGATGTGCTGGGGGTGCTGAATCTCAACTACTCAATTGCCACCACCAACGAATTGCTAAACAATTCATCCCGCTGTTTCAGTCTATCCATGATCTTTATCACCCTGTTGCTCTCTGTCGGGGTTGCATGTATTCTGGTGCGGTATGTACGCAAGCCTATTCAGGTTATTACCCGGCGCATGGCGCGGGTAGAGGCGGGTGAGAAGAATATCCGCATGGCACCAAAATATAATGATGAAATTGCGTATCTTATGCGTAGTTTCAACTCCATGCTGGATAAACTTGAAGCTGCACAGTTAGAACTGGAGCAGTATCACTTTCAGCAGATGGAGCAGGCCGACCGCCTGGCGGCTATTGGAGAGATGGCCACCGGGATGGCGCACGAAATTAAAAATCCCCTTGCAGGCATCAAAGGGGCGCTGCCTCTAATCGCGGAAGATTTTCCCGCCGGCGATGAGCGCCTTCAGGTGGTAAACGATATAATGGCACAGATTGAACGCCTGAACAAAACCGCCACCGATCTACTCAAGTTTGGACGACCCGGTATTCCCCAGTTTGATTATCTCGACGTCAATGACGTGATTTGCGAGACCCTGTTTTTTGTGGCGCAGCATCCAGAGGCTAAAAAAGTTGAGCAACGCAGGCAACTTGGGCATGGTCTCCCCCTAATATGGGCTGACTGCAAACAGTTACAGCAGGTATTACTCAACATCCTTATCAATGCACTGCAGGCGGCGCCAGCAGGAGGGCATGTGTCCTTGTCTACTACGCAGATCCATGAGGGGGGGCGCGACTGTGTCCAGATAGAGATCGCTGATGATGGGGCAGGTATCCCTGAATCTGTGCGTGAAAAAGTCTTCACTCCGTTCTTCACCACCAAAAATCGGGGTACAGGTCTTGGGTTGCCTATCTGTAAGCAGCTGGTGAAGCAAAATAATGGGCGCATAACGGTACACAGCAGTTCGGGCGGAACAACCTTCACGTTGGTGTTTCCTGTGGCGGGGACGTTTGGAACGACCACGGCAGAATCCGAAAACCAAGGGGTGGAATGAAACAAAATCAACAAATTCTGGTAGTTGACGACGAACAGCTTATTCGCTGGTCGCTGGAGAAAAACCTGCTGAAGCATGGGTTCGTGGTGCAGACCGCAGAATCCGGTGAGCAGGCTCTGGAGATAATCGCAAAAGATACCCCTGATCTGGTTCTGCTCGACATCAGCATGCCTGGCATTGACGGACTTGAAACCCTGCAAGAGATCAAAAAGAGCGATCCATCCATAGTTGTCATTATGATAACCGCGCTTGGGGTGTTGGAGACGGCGGTAAAGGCGATGCAGTTTGGTGCCTTTGACTATATCCACAAGCCGTTTAATATAGATGAGCTTTTGACTGTGATCGACAAGGCGCTGGAAAATAGAGCCCTAAAGCAGGAAGTTGAACATCTGCGGCGTGAAAACAAGCGCAACTTGGGAATGGGCGAGATAATCGCCAGTAGTTGGCAGATGGCCCAGGTTATGGAAGTTGTGAAAAAGGTTGCGCGTAGTGATGCTGGCACGGTGCTGGTTCAGGGTGAAAGTGGCACCGGAAAAGAGTTGATAGCCAGAGCGCTTCATGATGGCAGTGCGCGGATGGATAAGCCCTTTGTAGCGATAAACTGTGCTGCGGTGCCGGAAACCCTGCTGGAAAGTGAGCTGATGGGGCACGAAAAAGGTGCCTTTACCGACGCCAAAATCCAAAAAAAAGGGCTTTTTGAAATGGCCCACGGCGGCACAGTCTTTCTCGACGAGATTGGGGATATGCCCCCTGGGATGCAAGCCAAACTGTTGCGGGTTCTGGAGGAGCGTTCATTCCGGCGTCTGGGTGGAAGTAAAGATGTGTGCGTTGATGTGCGCATTGTTGCTGCCACTAATAAAGAGTTGTTACAGGGGATAGAAGATGGTTCCTTTCGCAAGGATCTATACTACCGTATTCAGGTCATACCGATTTATCTCCCCTCGCTACGGGAGCGCCGCGAGGACATCCTGCCGCTAGCACATTTTTTTGTCGAGCGTTTCAATCAGGAATTCGGCAAACAGATTAAAGGCTTCACTCCCGAAGCACAGCGCTACCTGCAGGCATATGCGTGGCCCGGCAATATTCGTGAACTACGCAATATGGTGGAGCGTGAGGTGATTCTGGAGGACGCCGAGTATCTTAATCTTAGCACCATCCCCCGCAGCGCAGAGGCGCAATTTAGTAGCTCTGAACGCAGTCGTTATGATTTTGTTCTCCCTCCAGAGGGGGTTGATATTGAGGTGGTGGAAAAACAGTTGATCGAGCAGGCGCTAGAAACGTGTGGCCACAATCAGTCGCGTGCCGCGCGTAAGTTGTCCCTAGGAATCGATGCTTTTCGCTACCGCATGAAAAAGTTTGGCTTATTGTAATTGAATAACTTGTTTTCCACACCTGCTTTGAAAAGGGACCAAACCTTGGCGCAGAACCACCCACATCTGTATATAGTCGATGCATCTTCCTACATCTATCGTGCTTATTATGCCATCCGCCATCTATCTACTTCGCGCGGGCAGGCGTGCAACGCGGTGTTCGGTTTTACCAAGATGTTGTTGAAGGTGGTGCGCGAGCACAATCCCGATGAGTTTATCGTGGTATATGACGCCAAAGGACCTACCTTCCGGCATGAACTCTATCCGGAATATAAAGCCAATCGTGCCAAGATGCCCGACGATTTGGTAGAGCAGATCCCCCTGATAAAGCAGATTGTGGCCGGATTCGGCTTTGCCTCTTTAGAGACTCAAGGATACGAAGCAGACGATATTATTGCCACCGTTGTGCGTCATTATCGTGCCAGAGATCTGCCGGTTACTATTGTCAGTGGGGATAAAGATCTGCTCCAACTGGTGAGCGAAAAAGTGACCATGCTCGATACCATGAAAGACAAGGTATTCGATCTGGCTGCAGTTGCGGAGCGCTTTGGGGGTGGGCCGGAGCTGGTGGTTGAAGTGCAGGCGCTGGCCGGAGATAGCTCCGATAATGTGCCCGGGGTGCCAGGCATAGGGGAAAAGACTGCCCGCGAGCTTATTTCCCGCTATGGCAGTCTCGAGAACTTGCTGCAAAATATTGATGAAGTGTCCGGACCGAAGCGGCGGGAGAACTTGAAAGAGTACGCTGATCAGGCCAGATTGTCGCATCAACTTGTCACCCTTTCAGATGACCTCGAACTCGACCTTACTCGTCTAGACTGCACCATCCCCGAGCCGAATCGAAAAGAACTGGCCCGAATTTTCCGTGAGCTTGAATTTCAACAATTGTACGATGAGTTTGCGGAGCATGAGTCAAAACCGCAGCAAGAGTGCGATTACATCTGCGTAACCACTACCGCTGCGTTGAAGGAGCTGGTCGGGATTCTTGAAGCGGCAGAGTATTTCAGCCTTGATACCGAAACGACATCGGTAGAGGCCATGAGCGCCGACCTTGTCGGGCTCTCCTTCAGTGTTGAAACCGCGCAGGGCTGGTACATTCCGGTGGGTCACCGCCTTGAGGATGCTATTGAGTCCCAGCTGGAACGGGATGTTGTATTGGAGACATTACGCCCGGTTCTTGAAGCGCGGCACCGGCCTAAGGTGGGACAGAACATAAAATATGATGCTCTGGTCCTACGCCGGGCTGGGGTTGAATTGCGTGGTATTGTGGCGGATACCATGCTGCAATCCTATCTGCTGTTTCCAGCCTCACGCTCCCATGGACTCAGCGCCATGGCACTGGAGCACCTGAGCCATCGCATGCTTGAGTTTTCTGAGATTGCCGGGAGCGGGAAAAAACAAATATCCTTTGCCCAGGTACCGCTGGCGCAGGCGACTACATACGCGGTGGAGGATTCAGATTACACCCTGCGCCTGTATGAGCTATTTAAAGGGAGGTTTGACGCTGAAGTGAGCGCGCTGCTCAGTGACGTGGAGTTGCCTCTGCTTGGTGTCCTCACCGATATGGAGTGGGAAGGGATCAGTCTCGACAGTGCGCATCTGCAAGCCCTAAGTAGCGATTTCGGCACGCAGATAGCGGAACTTGAAACCAAAATTTACGCTGAGGCTGACTCTGAGTTCAACCTGAATTCACCTAAGCAACTGGGCGAAGTGCTGTTCGACAACCTTGGCTTACCTCACGGCAAAAAGACCAAGACCGGCTGGTCCACGGCGGTAGATGTGCTGACGCCGTTGGCTGCGGAACATGAAATTGTGGCACGTATCCTCGAATATCGCTCCCTCGCCAAGCTCAAGAGCACCTATACCGATGCCTTGCCGCGTCTGGTTCATCCCGAAACCGGCAGGATTCATACCTCGTTCAATCAAGCGGTGACCGCCACCGGGCGTTTGTCATCGAGTAACCCGAATCTGCAGAATATCCCGATTCGGGGCAGCTACGGTCCGCGCATCCGCGCAGCATTTGTCCCTACGGAGGGGAATATGCTATTGGCAGCCGACTATTCGCAGATTGAGTTGCGCCTAGTGGCGCATATGGCTGATGATGACAATATGATTCAGGGCTTTAATGCCCACGAGGATATTCATCTGCGCACCGCACAGCAGATTTTCAACGTGTTTAGCGAGATGGTTACCGAGGATATGCGACGCTATGCCAAAACAATCAACTTCGGATTGTTGTATGGTATGGGGGCGTACAGCCTTAGCCGCGAACTTAAAATATCTACCGCAGAGGCCAAAGAGTACATTACCAGCTACTTTGCGCGCTATCCGCAGGTGCTGGAGTTTTTTGAGCGCCAAAAAAACAGTGCGCGGCAAGATCTGTATGTTAAAACCCTGCTGGGGCGTCGTTGCGCGGTGCCAGAAATAAATAGCCGCAACGGTCAGGTGCGCAGCAACGCTGAGCGAAACGCGGTAAACTATGCAGTACAGGGTTCTGCGGCGGATATCATCAAGGTGGCGATGGTTCGGATATGGGGGGCTCTGCGGGAACGTGGGCTCAAAACCCGCATGTTACTGCAGGTACATGACGAACTGGTATTTGATGTGCCGCACGCCGAATGTGCCGAGGTTGAAGCGCTGGTGCGCCACTGCATGGAAAACGTCATGCACTTGAAGGTGCCCCTGGACGTTAGCCTCGGGTGGGGAAAAAACTGGGCCGAGGCACATTGAGTATTGCCATATGGGGCGCGCTCGTTTAATAATCAATGTCTGTTTAAAATCATGTGTAAATTCGGCTAATTCGAAGGATGGCATAAAGTAACATATATGGGCGAAGCAGCCGCGGATAAAGGGATCTGAAACGCTGGTCGCCTGCTGAGTAACGCAGACGAGGAGAAAAGCTATGATCAAGAAAATTGGGTTCATCGGTCTCGGTACAGTTGGTAAGTCAATGGCGCAAAACCTGCTTAAGGGTGACTATGATCTGACCGTGTTCGACAACAAAAAAGAGGCGGTAGAAAAACTTACGGAGCAGGGCGCCCGGGCAGCGGAATCACCTCTGGAGGCGGCTGAGGGTAAGGATATCGTAATTACGGTTCTGCCGTATGAAGATGAGTTGAAGCAGACACTTTCAAGCGAAGGTGGTTTTCTTAGCGGGTGTAAGCCCGGAGCCATTTTATGCGCCATGGGCACGCACTGCTTGGACATGACACAGGATGTCGCCCGAGAAGCCAAAGCACGCGGCATTGACTTTCTCGATGCTCCGGTGTGGGGCACCAGCGAACATGCGGCCCACGGATTGTTGACGGTGCTTATTGGAGGGGATAAAGGGGTAGTAAGTCGCTGCCGTGAAGTTTTGTCCCACGTAGCCCTTAACATCATGCATGTTGGAGAAATAGGTGATGGCACTAGGATGAGATTTGTCGTCACCCTCATGCAATCGCACCTGATGGCAGCGTTGGCAGAGAGTTTGGTTTTAGGCGAACGTCTTGGATTCAACAACGACCAGATCATGGAAGTACTCGATGCTGGTGGGGTTGTTTCACCCATGCTACACAAGAAAGGGCGCTCCGTGGCTCGGGGTAACTTCCAACGCAACTTGGCATTGAAGTATGTGTATGAAGGATTGCTTGATGCAAAAGAAGCTGCAGGAATTGCGCGCACCAATCTACCGGGGCTGGATGCAGTAATCGATGTATACAAGAAAGCGATGGAACAGGGCCTCGGTGAGGAAGATTTCTCCGCAGTCATAAAGGTTTTGCAGAAATAGCAGTATGACCTAGAGGGTTAGATCTGCAGGCGCCAACAATGGATGTTGGCGCCTGTTTCGTTTGGCGGGAGTTTCTTCGCCCCAAGGCAGAGCACTTTTGCGCAGGGCAATATTTCAGATGCGCCAGGATATCCCTCCTTGGATCCAGCGCCCTGGTGCTGGGGCGAAGCCAGCTTCTATATAATCGGTATCAAATAGGTTGGTGACGGAAGCCTTAAGGATCAATGACCCGCTGATCTCCCATCTCAGGCTGGTGTCCACCACTGTGCTGGAGTCCCCGTGCAGACGCTGCTCATAGCGTAGCGCTACCCGCTGCTGCACGTTGCTAAGCCAGTCGATGTCCATGTATGTATGCAGTTGATGGCGTAGATTGTTCAGCACATATTTTGTCTCAAGCCCTTTAGCATCCTGCTCTGTATCAAGATAAGTGTAAGTGCATGCGAGTTGTTGCAGTAGTGGAATCTGTGCCAGGGGCTGCCTGATGCGAATTCCAGTCTCCACGCCGGTGGTGGTGCTGCTGGCGATGTTATGCACCTCCCATGGCTGGTCGGAACCACTACGCACCCACTCAATGAGATTGTCGCTGTCGCGCTGGAACAGAGCGAGGTTCGCCTCAAGGCTTCTGCGTAAGTAGCGCAGCCCCGTCTCCCACGTCCAGGCTTCTTCTGCTTTTAAGTTCGGGCTGCCGATGTTCATCGGGGTGTTGTAGTACATCTCGGTATAGGTGGGGATGCGAAATGATTTTGCCGCAGAAACAAACCAGGTGAGATGTTTATAAACCTTCAGGTTTAGGTCCGCGCCGGGCCAGTATTCCCAACCCCAATCAGAATAGTGTACTGCAGAAAGGCCACCTCCCAAGGTTGCTCTGTCACCCCATGGCAGACGCTGATTGATAAATACGCTTTGCTGGCCGCGATTGTGATCACCCAAACTGTTACTCACAATCCGCTCCCATTCAAGGTTGGCCCCGATGCTGGTAAGTCCATAAGCCGTTTCCGCGTCCAGTGTAAGGGCAGTTATTATTTTATCTGTAGTGCTGCTATTGGTATCCCATTGACCAGAATTGGCAAAGGAGTAGATATCTTCGTGGCGTTGATAGCTCACATGGGGGCGCCAGTGCAGGGTGCTGGTGTATATATCCATTGCGCTGTAGCCCAGCAGGGTTTTGGTGTGTTCTTTCTGTTCTGGGGCGTCAAAATAAAAGCGGCTGGCGCCAAAATTCTTATCCAGGTAGCCAGCGCCTATCTCAAGGTCAGCATTGTTGAAACTGCCTCGGCTCGTGGTGCTCAGGCTTTTGGTGTTGAGCCCGGTGGGCTCGTCGGCATCAAAACCGGAGGAATATCTATGCCCAGCACTGACCCGGTGCCCCCACTCCCCGGTCTTGAAGGTGCCGGAAAGATTGGCATGGGTGTAATTATAGCTGCCGCCATCCAACTCTATTTGCATTTCGGGTTCAGCCGCAGTGCGAGTGATGATATTTATCGCGCCGGACATGGCATTAGCTCCGTATATGCGGGCGCTCGGCCCCTTGAGTACCTCTATTCGCTCTATATCATTTAAGTGTACCGGTATATCCAGGTTGTGATGTCCGGTCTGGGGATTGCTCATACTTATGCCATTAAGCAGAATGAGGGTTTGTTCAAAATTACCACCTCTGATGCTTACATCGGCCTGCGCCCCAGACGTCCCCCTAGATCTGACGTCCACGCCGCTTATCTGCGCCAGAATTTGGTATAGATCGGTGGCGGGGCTCGCTTCGATATCTGCGCGCGATATAATCTGAACTGACTGACTTATCTCCGTTAGGGGTTCTGAGGTGCGTGTGGCGGTGACCATGATGGTTCCTAGGTTTGTTTGCTCTCCGGCACATGATTCAGCTAGAATCAGTTGCAGGGTAAGAAGTCCAAGAATTAATGCCGCAAATAGAGTTGCGCCGCGCTTATGCTGCCGTCGCTGTGGCGTAGGGTGCATGCTAAAGCTCCATAGGTTAACCAAGTGAGTATAATGGGTTGACGAGTTTTACACTCCGCACCGAGTCTATGTCAATAGATAGATTGAAACCTGAGGGAGGAATCTTTATAATAAAACATATTTTTGCTATTAAATTCAGGGAGTAGGTATTTAAGTTAAGCTCGATAGACTGAAATCTTATACCCCCTGTCCCACTGCTGCATGCGCGGGCAGAGTTCTTCCGGAGGAATGGATGACATACGACAAAGACGATAGCCGCTTGTTGGAGATGCTGCACCGGCGTAATGAAGAGCTCGAAACTCTGGTGCAGATCGGCAAGACGCTTACCTCCACGCTCGATATAGATGAACTCACCAATATCATTATTGAAAAATCAAACCTCCTCTTTAAATCTAGGGCGTGGTTTTTATTGCTGTACGATAGAGAAAGCAACACCTTTGTTTACGACGTCGTAGTCTCAGACTTAACCGCGCAACTTAAAGGTAAGCATCTGCGTATGGGACAGGGGATCGCGGGATGGGTCGCCCAAAACCGCCGTCCAGCTCTTATAGCCAAGGCTGCGGACGATGAGCGCTACTGCGCCAGTTCGGAAACCCGGATAGGCTTTAAAGCTGGCTCCATCGTGTGTGTTCCAGTGCAGATTCAGGGGCAACTGCTCGGAGTGATGCAACTGGTGAATGGGCGCGACGACCCTCTGTTTGATGAAAATGATCTTATGTTGCTTAGCACCATAGCCGATTATGTCGCCATCGGCATATCCAACGCGCGCAATTTCAGTCGCGTGCGCGAGTTGGTGATAACCGATGATCTCACCGGGTTGTTTAACGCGAGATATTTTGACGAGGTTTTAGACATTGAAATTCGGCGCACGCAGCGCTTTGGCAATTCAATGGCGCTGGTGTTTATGGATTTGGACCACTTCAAGCTGGTAAACGATCAGTACGGGCATCTTACTGGCAGCAGGGTTTTAGCTGAAATCGGCAGTTTGATCAAAAAGCGGATTCGAGATATTGACTGCGCAGCGCGTTATGGCGGGGATGAGTTTGTGTTGATCTTGCCGCAGACGGACAAGAAGGGTGCCTTCGAACTGGTTACTGATCTGCATGAGCGCATTCGCAGCAATGTACTGAGCACCGAATGTGGAGCACATATCCAGGTTACGGCAAGTTTCGGAATTGCGACCCTGCCGGAAGACGTGGATAATAAGCAAGACCTTATCCGCCTTGCCGACAAAATGATGTATCTGGTGAAGGAGACAACGCGCGACGGGGTCATGGTGGCCTAGCGCGTTGAATCTACGCAAATAGGCTAGCTAGGGTGAATCTTTTTATATGGAAATGATGTCAGGGCGATGGAAACAGAAGCGAAGAGCGATGCAAAAGTAGGGGCAGAAACAACGGCAAGGCCAGAAACAACGGCAAGGCCAGAAACAACGGCAAGGCCAGAAACAACAGGAGGGTTACATCCCACTTTGCAGGCGGACTCACTAATTGACCTATATCGTCGTACTCTGGCGGTTTGGGGTGAACAGGCCCAATACGATCAGAGCATAGAGGAGTGCGCTGAACTCAGCGTGGCTCTGCTCCACTATCGGCGCGCCAAGGGTTCGCGCCAAGCGGTTATTGATGAGATGGCTGACGTCATCTTGATGATGGGGCAGCTGCGCTGGATGTTTGGCCCCCAAGAGGTAGATCTTGCGGTGGAGCGCAAACGCGCCAAGCTGGAGCGCCTGCTGCGCAAGACTACAGGCTCCGACACGAGCGAGGATGTATGATTCTGCCGCAGATGCAAAGTGGCACCCTACGTCGGCGCTACAAGCGCTTTCTGACAGATATTGAGCTTGCAGGCGGTGAAGTGATCACCGCTCACACCCCCAACACTGGTAGCATGAAGCAGTGCTCTGAACCTGGCGCGCGGGTCATGTTTTCCTGCAGTGACAATCCCACCCGCAAATATCCACATACGCTGGAGTTGATCGAAGTGGCGGATTCCTGGGTTGATATCAACACCCAACGCAGCAATAAAATAGTGGCAGAGGCGCTGGCGCAAGGCAGCGTTAAAGGCTTTGGTGCCTATCAGGTAATACCTGAACAGCGCTTGGGTGAGAGCCGCATCGATTTTCGCCTTGAGCATGGTATAGATACGGTTTGGATAGAGGTGAAAAATGTGACCTATATGGGCACCCCCGCCTGTGCATGTTTCCCCGACGCCGTTACCCGCCGGGGTCAGCGCCACCTCCACGCATTGCGTCAGGCCTGTGCGCGTGGCGAGCGTGGCATTATCCTGTTTTTAATCCAACGCGCCGAGGCGCAGGTTTTTGCCCCAGCGGCGGATATCGATCCTGACTACGCCCGCATCTTGCGTGAGGTGTTGCACGCTGGAGTTGAGCCCTTGGCGTATCAAACCGTGACCACCCCCGATGAATGCAGAATAATTCGACGTCTGCCGGTAATAGTGTAGGCGGATATGCGCGCTGTAGGCTTAATTACCGAATACAATCCATTCCATAACGGTCATGCCCATCACGTGGAGCAGGCCAGACGGTGCAGCGGCGCTGATGTAGTGGTGGCGGTCATGGGGGGGCATTTTCTTCAGCGCGGTGAGCCTTCCATCTTAGGTAAATGGGAACGGGCGCGCATGGCTTTAAGTTGTGGGGTCGATGTGGTGGTGGAGCTGCCGTTCCCCTGGGCTTGCAACAGTGCCCCCCATTTTGCTGCTGGGGCACTGGAAGTCCTCAACGCGTTTTCCCCTCACCTGGATTGTTTCTGCTTTGGGAGCGAGAGCGGGAATCTGCAGGAACTGCAACATTTGGCGACCGTATTAACCTCCCTTGAATCTGTGGAACATGGTGGAGCAGCGCATTTTCGCCATGGGCAAAACTACCCGACCGCACGCCAACTGCATCTTGAACGGAGCAAACGCGAGCTGCCTGCTTCGGATTTAAGCATCAGCGAGGAGGTAGTCCTGAATGCGCCCAACAATATTCTTGCCCTGGCATATCTGCGTGCCCTGGGCGCGGCTGCGCATATTCGGCTGCTACCGCTGACTATCCCTCGCATCGGGGGAAGTTTTCATGCTTGCAGACCGACTACAGCACATATTGCAAGTGCAACGGCAGTGCGCCACCTGCTCCGCGCAGACGAAGATATCACTCCCTATGTTCCAGGTGTATGTGGCAGGATTTTGCGTAAGGCGCACCAAAGCGGCTGTCTATGTAATATGCAGCGCTGGTTTATGCTGGTCGCAGGGAGCTGCCTGCGCGAAGCATCCGCGTCAACGTCCACTGCCTCAGCTACGCCCACATCTACACCTATTCCTACACAAATATATCAGTACCAACCGGGGCTGAATGAGCGGGTTTTGCAGGCAGCGTTGGAGGCGGGGACCTATACTGAGCTGGTCGAGGGGGTAAAAGCCCGTCACCTTACCCGCACTCGGGTGCAGCGGTTGTTGTGCTACACCGCCCTTGGGGTAACCGCCGCAGAGATGGAACCGCAGCTCAGTGGGGGGGTGCCATTCATCCCTTTGTTGGGGGCAACCGCCAAAGGGGAGGCGTTTCTGCGTCAGTGTCGCAACGGGATGGATATCCCTCTAAGTGGGAATTTCTCCCGCCTGAGCGCCATGCTCAAGCGCCACTATCGCGCCAATCCCGTGCGTCTTGCGCAAGCGCAGCAACTCCTTGAGCTGCACAAGCGCGCGACGCGCATGTATACCTTGCTGTTGCCGGGCTGGAACGACATATCGCGCCATCTAGATTATCATCGTGACCCACTGCGCCCTGATTCTCTGTTTTCTTCGCAGCCTTAAGCCCAGTGATCTTGCAAAAGTCAGGGTTAGGAACGCAAGGGGATAATCAGGTCGGGTAGTTCGTTGATATCAGCAGCTGCGCTTGCCGCGCTGTGGGGAAAGTGGGTGGCGAGTAACTCGCCACAGTGGTTGATGGCAGAGCACAGAGATGCGCACGCAGTCCCCTGTTTGAGACCAGCGGCAATTTCGTCCGCCACCTTTTGCCATTCTGTCGCATCAATTTTGGCATTGATCCCTTCATCAGCCAGAATTTCAACCCGGTGTTCGAGCAAACAGATAAGAATAAGGATGCCGTTTCTTGCCTTGGTTTTGTACACCCCGTGGCGGGCAAAGTTTTCAAAACTGCGGGTTTGCATGGCAACATCAATTTCGCTTTGCGGTAAAAGGGAGCGCTTAAGAGCCGGAATCTGTTCGATAATAAAACAGAAAATGGCAAACGAGATGATACTCCCTAAGGGCAGTTGCCAGAATAGGTGGGCACTCCCAACGTCGGGTATTAGCCATAAGGTCAGGGCGGTAAGGGCCATCGTCAGCATGAACGCGCTACGTGCGGTAGTGCGAGAATAGCTCGATGCTTGGTCAATAATGACCGGGACCACCTCTCCGCTACTCTGCCCCTCCGCGCGGGCTACTGCCGCACGGATCTGGTTTTGTTCTTCGGGACTAAAAAAATCATGTGCCGCTCGTGGTATCATTTCATCTCCTGTGGTTCTATCTCCCGTGCACATATTTTTCGTGGGGGAGATGTGGTTATATCCTATCCATGTTTACCAATTGCCGGAGGCGCCGCCCCCGCCGAAACCACCACCGCCGCCGCTAAATCCACCGCCGCCGCCACCGAATCCTCCTGGGCCACCACGTCTGCCACCGAGGCCACCGGGAACAAAGATAAAACCCGAGCGCCCACGCTTTGAACCAAGAGCTAGCAGGTTAGGGGCAAGGATCAGCAGGACAATTAGCCAACCGTAGGGGTTGCGCTCCTTGTCTTTAGTCCCGGCGTATTCTCCACGGATACTCGCAACTATAGCCTCCACCCCGGCCACTATTCCTGCCGCAAAGTCTCCTTGTTTGAAATGGGGCACAATCTCGGTATCGATAATGCGCCCAGCGAGCAGGTCGGTGAGTTCCCCCTCAAGCCCCTTGCCCACCTCAATTCGCACCTTGCGCTCCGCACGCGCTACCAGCAGCAGGACTCCGTTGTCCAGTCTCTTTTGCCCCAAGCCGGAGTTGGTCGCAAGCTCAATGCTGTACGCACTTATTTCGCGCCCTTGCAGGGTAGGTATTGTTACCACGACAACCTGGGTTGAGTCGCTGCGTTCGAACTGGCGCAGAAACGCGGTGAGTTTTTGTTCCAACTCCTTATCAAGCATCTCGGCCTGATCCATTACATAGGCATTAATCCCAGTTGGTAATGCCACAGGTGAGAGTGAGGCTGCAACGGAGTATGGCATAAGCAAGGTCACGCCGCAGATTAATACTGCAGACAGTGAGCGCAGGTATGCCAGAGCAGACAAAATCAAAACGTCACCTTGGGAGCAGTTTCGGCTCCAGCAGTTGCGCTGAAAGGTTCCTTGCGCTCAAGTTTGAGCAAAAACTTGTTGGTTAAGTTGTTGGGGAAGGTGCGGATGGAGGAGTTGAATTGTTGCACCGCGGCATTAAAACGCTGGCGTGCGACAGTGATGCGGTTTTCAGTCCCCTCTAGCTGATGCTGCAGGTCACGGAAATTCTGGCTTGCTTTCAGATCCGGGTAGTTTTCCGCTACGGCCAACAGACGCGACAGCGCTCCAGACATCTGCTGCTGTGCCGCCGCAAAGCGTTCCATAGCAGCAGGGTCATTCAAATCTTGGCTGCTGATATTGATTTTACCTACATTGGCACGTGCCTGAGTAATGTTTTCCAGCGTCTCACGCTCGTGGGAGGCATAGGCTTTGACGGTTTCAACCAGATTCGGGATCAAGTCCAAGCGGCGCTGGTAAGTGGTTTCGACATCGGCCCAAGCCTGGGTCACTGACTCGTCATTGCGCTGGATCTGGTTGTAGCCGCAGGAAGTAAGGCTTAATGCCAATCCAACGCCAAGCATGCCTATGAGTAACTTTGAAAACATTTTTTTCATTTTATTCTCCTTAACCTTAGTGTGCCTACGTGGCTTAATTTGGGGCAGAACGCTCACCGCATACCAATGATGGTAGCAAAGGCGAGTAAAGTTGGTTTGTTAGGATGGTTGACATTTAATCTCAGCTGTATAAGGGTTTCATATAGAACAAGGTTTTGCTAGCCAACATGATGGCTGCCCAAGTGTTTTCAACAGACAGCCTCATGGTTAAATTTCAGCATTTATTTCTATTCAAGGTAAAGGGAGTCTATCATGCAGATTCTGACCAGTACCACCACGGAATTCGATTTTTATGTCTGGAGCCAGAGCCTGATTGCAGAATTTGGTGCTCAGGTTATGAGCGTGCAGCCTGAGCAGTTGCGCCTAGAGGATTTTCTCGGTCGGGTTGAAAAGGTTCTTAGTCGCGGGCTAAGTGGAGAGGATCAGCGCCACATCGCCTGCGGCGCTGGGTGTGG
Organism: Desulfuromonas sp.; assembly: GCA_028685815.1. Classification (GTDB taxonomy): domain Bacteria; phylum Desulfobacterota; class Desulfuromonadia; order Desulfuromonadales; family Desulfuromonadaceae; genus JAIVHC01. Next base: position 4,939 of record JAQUDG010000026.1, on the reverse strand, counting down.
GGCCTGCTGTTGCGTCAATGTGGCGACCTTACAGCCCGAAGCTCATAATATTGTTGCCCATTTGCGCAGCACCTGCAGTGCCGCTGAGTTGGGGGAATGGAGCTCCCGGATGGAACAGATGCTGGCGATGATTTGCGGGCTGGATGATGAGGAGCGGATTGCCTCCAGTCAACCTTGCGTATTTCTGGACCAGCAGGGGAGATGTTCCATTTATCCGGTGCGTCCACTGCTGTGCCGTTCTGTAACCTCAACCTGCGCCAGTGCCTGTCGTGCTGCGTTGCAGCTTAGTATGTTTGAAGAGCCTCAACCGATTATGATGAATATGTTTCAGAAAGAACTGATGGAAACCGCTTTTACCGCTCTAGCGCTAATGTGGTGTGAGGGGGGCGGCGACGGCCGCAGCCAAGAGCTGACTGCAGCCGTGTATCCGCTGTTACACCTATAAACTAGGTGCAGATGGGTGTGTCCGTTTAATCTTCTGAGGTGCTAGCCTGCTGGAGTGCAACAAACTGCATGAGTTGCTGCAGATCGATACCACTTTTTTTAACGATGTTCAGCATCACCGGCAGCAGACGTAGCATAAACCCTGAATCTTGCAGAGCTTCATCAGCCATGGTTGGTAGAGCTGAGAGGATAAATTCCTGTTTTTCTTGGGTGGATAGCTGCATAACTTCCTGTTTTAGTTCTTCGACGCGCATATGTTCTTCTCCTGATCTGCGGTGAAAGCTACATTGTAGACATCATTATAGTTTTTGGCATAGTGAACCTCTAGTCCTTCGCGCAGATGCTCGGGGAGGTCTTCAAAATCTTTGCGGTTGCTTTCGGGAAAGATCAGCACCTGTAGCCCGCTGCGCCGCGAAGCAATGGTTTTTTCCTTGACCCCGCCAATAGGGAGTACCTGTCCGGTGAGGGTGAGTTCACCGGTCATCCCTAGTTTTTTACGTACTGGTTTCCCGCCAATCATAGATAGCAACGCCGTTGCCATGGTAATCCCGGCAGAGGGGCCGTCTTTGGGGGTCGCACCGGCGGGGACATGCATATGGACAAAGTGTTGGTCAAAAAAATCCTCCTGCATGCCGAAACGTAGCAGATTTCCCATTATATATGAGTAGGCAATTTCGGAGCTTTCTACCATAACCTTGCCCAGTTGCCCGGTCTGTTTAAAGCCTTTGTTATTGGTTTTAACTGCGGTGGCTTCTATCTGCAGGGTGGCACCGCCCATGCTGGTCCAGGCCAGCCCGGTTACCACCCCGGGAACATTTTCAAACATCTCATCCGGACTAAATACTGGTTTGCCCAGGTATTTTTCTAGGTCGTTTTTATGCAGAATGATTTTATCCGTGTGCTCTGAACTGAACGCCATTGCCGCCTTACGCATAATTTTTTTGATTCGGTTCTCCAAGCCACGCACCCCCGCTTCCCGCGCGTAGTCATCAACAATGGCTTCCAGCGCATCCTTACGGATACTCACCTGCTTACGCGTCAGACCATGGTTTTCTAGCGTCTTGGGGATCAGGTAGCGTTTCGCGATTTCAACCTTCTCCGCCATTATATACCCCGACAGACGGATAACCTCCATGCGGTCCAGCAGCGGAGCAGGGATGGTGTCTAGCTGGTTCGCCGTGGCGATAAACAGCACGTTGGAGAGGTCGAAAGGGACATCCAGGTAGTGGTCACGAAAGCTGTTGTTCTGTTCTGGATCCAGTACTTCGAGTAATGCCGAGGCTGGATCGCCTTGAAAAGAGGCCCCTATCTTGTCAATTTCATCTAGCATCAATACCGGGTTGGCACTACCGGCCTGCTTAATGGCTTGGATGAATTTTCCTGGCATGGCCCCGATATAGGTGCGGCGGTGCCCCTTTATTTCTGCTTCATCGCGCATCCCCCCAAGAGAGAAACGGTAGAAGTTGCGTTTTAGCGCGGCAGCTACACTTTTGCCGATGGAGGTCTTGCCCACTCCCGGCGGGCCCACTAGGCACAGTATGGAACCAGAGATATTCCCCTTCATCTTGCCAACTGCGATGAACTCGAGGATGCGCTCCTTAACGTCATCTAGACCGAAGTGGTCGGAGTCGAGCGCCTTGCGCGCTCTGGGTATATTGTAGGAGTCCTTGGTGTTTTTGCCCCAAGGCAATACCGTGAGCCAGTCCAGATAGTTACGGCTGACGTTGTATTCGGGAGAGCTTGGTTCAATCAGTTGAAGCTTTTCGAGCTCTTCATCGATCGCATTTTGGGCTTCGTCATTGAGCTTGAGGCCTTTGAGGCGTTCGGTGAATTTTTCAATTTCGCTAGTCTTGCCCTCTTTCTCCAATCCGAGTTCTTTTTTTATGGCCTTGAGCTGCTCGCGCAGGAAAAACTCACGCTGCTGGGCAGAAACTTTTTTCTCTATCTGCTTGGATATTTTGCTCTGCAGACGTGAAACTTCGAGTTCTTTCTTCAGCAGGGTCAGCACTTCGTCGATACGCTTATGCACATCGAAAGTTTCCAGGACGCGCTGCAGTTCTTGTCCATCTGCGGAGGTGAGGTTCGCAGCAAAATCAGCCAGCTTACCGGGATCATCTAGGCTTGAGCGCCCAAGGAACATCTTTATTTCTTCGGAATACAGGGGGTTGATCTGGACTAATTCTTTAAGCGTAGTGATAATCGCCATGGAGTAGGCTTTTAGCTCTTCGCGCTGGGAATCATCTGCGCCCTTGAGGTATTTAACCCTACCTATCAGCCCATCTTCGGTTTCATACAGGTGTTCAATGGTGAAGCGTTCCAGGCAGTTCACCAACACCTGGATGTTCTCTTCTTCACTTTTCATTACTTTAACGATTTTGCCTACAACTCCGACGCTGTGCAAATTTTCTGGCGAATCGTTGCCTTCAATATTGCGCACCAGCACCATGCCGATGGTGTGGGACTGGCTGTCGGCAGCTTTTTTAATGATATCTACTTTTTCCTTGCCGCTGATACTCATGGGGATGAGTATGTTGGGGAAGGCAGGGCGTGGCCGCAGTGGAATGATGGGGATTTGCTCGGGCAATACATCGGTAGCCAACAGAAGTGCTTCGCTTATCTCTCCGATATCCTCAAGTTCGTCATCATCCTGAAACATCTCGTCGTCATCTATATTATCGAATTCATCGTTCATAACCCCAGGGTTCCTTTCAACGCTTGATTTATTGGTTGTTCTGCTGACAGTAATCATTGAAATGGGGCATGTCAACCGCTGCGCCTGTGCTTTGTTCGCAGGGTGGTGGGGTGGTTTAAGGGCTTTATCGCGCTAAAGGTTCGTGGATAACCGCTTTAGCGCAGATAGGGTTGATCCAGACGTCCACTCAAACGTAGGAGATAGCCGTCAGTGTTTTTACGCACCCCGGCAAGGCTCAGGAGTTCTTCGAGTTGTGCATATTCTGCGGGCATGTTGCCTATACGGATTTCGATATTTAGCCGTGCCTGTGGGGAAAGTTGTGGCGGTGCGATGAAGCCATTGGCTTTAAGACCGAATACCCCCTGCGGGTTGGCGAGTTCTAGCTGCAAGCGCTGATTTTCGGTATGCGCTGCTAGGGTGAAGTCACCGAAGTTGATTTCATCTTTATTCAAGCCAAGTTTTTCTAGACCGGTCAATGTCAGTGCTTTTAAGGTTACGGTCCCAGTGTGAATTTCTACGCCAGCGCCTAAGGTGGCATTTATATCGGCGGAGTCGAGGCGGGCTTGGAGGGTGATGGAGTTGAAGCCAGGAATAACACCGCCGATGTGCATATTCCGCGCGTTAATTTCGGTGGTACCGCTGCCGGCTGTATGGAGAATATTGAAGGAACCGCCAAACATTTTGCCTGCTGCGGTTATCCCAGGCTTAAAAAATAGCACCTTACTCCATGCAGGTTTAAGTTTCAGGGGGGCAATCTCTATGGGGAATTGCTCTAACTCAACGCGCACGTGTGCGCTCGTCAGCGTAAGGGGAAAACTGCACTTGAGCTGCTGAATGGTCACCGGCACGGGCAGCTGATGCGCCAGCTCTGCGTTGAGCCTGCGCTCGAGGCTGGCAGCGGGGAACATGATCCACATTCCAAGGAGAAACGTTACCCCAGTCAAGGCCAGAAAAGCTGCGGCATACTTAAGCTTCTGCTGCGTACTCAGGCCGTGGTCACTCTCTTTTTTTGCCATGTGTTACCCTTTACTGAACGTAGAAATTAACAAGGTGGCGTCAAACAGGGCTTTGTCTTCAAAGCGAACCTTCAGATCTAGTCCTTTTATGCGTACTGATCGACGTGCCTGTTCTAGTTGCTGGAGCAGATCGACTATTTGACGCAACGTGACCCGTTCAAGGCGGACTTCTACCCCTTCCTCCAGCATCTCGTCGTGGCGCACCGGTGCCACAGGACGCATGGAGGTGAGCTTATCGCGCCCGGCTACCTGCTGTACTTGGTTTTCCACAAAGCTCAGCAGACCGGAGGCGTTGTCGCTAGAGTCACTGCCGACTTGTTTGATCAGGCGTTCAAGTTGCTGGTATTGCTCTTGTAAAGCCTGAAGTTCGCGTACTTGGGTTTCACCAGCGCTGATTTTACGTTCCAACGTGCGCAGTTTGTTGCTCAACGGGGATATGAGCGCCACGTACAACAAGACAAACACACAGAAGATTAATCCGCTGGCGAGGATCGCCTTTTCCCGCATTGAAAGATTGCTGATCACGGTTGGCCTCCGGTGGTTGAAAGGGTGAGCTGCAGCCTGAAATCTACCTTGTTGCCTTCCAGCCCCATTTTTGCATCGGAGATTCTAACTTCGGTGAACAAGGGCGCCTGTCGTAGTTGCGCTCCCAAGCGGTTAACACTGTCGAAATCGGTTGTAACTCCGGTGAGATCCAGTTTGTCAGCATCGTATTTGAAGCGTTTGACATCCAGCTTAATATCCTCTGGGGTTAAGCGGGATATCTCACGCAGAGCCGCCAGAGCAG
>JAQUDG010000025.1 GCA_028685815.1 Desulfuromonas sp. | reverse complement strand
CACGGCAGCCCGAGCCCCTCGCTTAAGTAGCGCATTGGGCCACCCTGCATGGTGCCATCGGGCAAATGCTGGCGAAAATGGACCGCGAGCACCGCTTCGGCATACTTGGTCGCCATGCCGAATACTGCGCAGACCCACATCCAGAAGATCGCCCCTGGGCCCCCCAGATATAAGGCGGTGGCCACTCCGGCAATATTCCCAGTACCAATGGTGGCCGCCATTGCGGTGGTCAGAGCCTGAAATGAGGAGATATCTCCTTCTGCCCCGGAGGCTTTGCGCCCGCTGAAAACCAGACGCAAGCCCATTGGCAAGCGATGCAACTGAATGCCGCGCAACCGCAAGGTTAGAAGGACACCGGTACCCACCAGAAAGGTGAGCATCACCGGGCCCCACACAAATCCATTAATGTAACCGACCAACTCCTGTAGCTCAGTCATCTATTTTCCCTGTTTTAACAAATTCTTGTTGCCAAAATACATAACAGGTGGCGGGGCTGTCACCGGAACCTCTACGCTCAAAGCAAGATAAGCCCTTAGTTCGACTTAAGTGTTCAGAATTTAAGCTGTCTCAAATCTAACATTAACTGCGTAAATCCTGCTCCATCCAAACTCTGAGCCCCATCGCACAACGCCTGCGCCGGATCATTATGTACCTCTATCATCAACCCCTGCGCCCCACTCACCACCGCAGCCTTCGCCATTATCGGCACCAGATCACGCCGACCGGTGGCATGACTTGGATCGACAATAATAGGTAGGTGACTCATCTGCTGCACCAACGGCACCACGGTGAGATCGAGGGTGTTACGGGTGGCGGTTTCAAAGGTGCGAATGCCACGCTCACACAAAATCACCTGACCATTGCCCTCGGCCAGGATGTATTCCGCCGCCGCCAGAAATTCCTCAATGGTGGCGCTCATTCCCCGTTTCAGCAATACCGGAAATTTCAGCTTTCCCACTTCCTTGAGCAAATCAAAGTTCTGCATGTTGCGCGCACCGATCTGGATGAGGTCGGCATAGCGACACACATCGTCGAGTTGTCCGATACGCATCACCTCGGTTACTACCGGCATGCCTACCTCATCCCCAGCCTGACGCAGCAACTTCAGCCCTTCAACCCCAAGCCCCTGAAACGAATGCGGCCCGGTGCGCGGTTTAAACGCTCCCCCGCGCAATATATCTGCACCTGCCTGTTTAACAATGCAGGCGCTGGCGAGCATCTGCGCCTCGCTCTCCACAGAACAGGGCCCAGCCATCATTACCACGGGCAAATCTCCCCCGAGCTCAACCTTACCCACCTTCACGATGGTGGAATCAGGATGAAAATCGCGCGAAACCAACTTATACGGCTTGCTCACATGGATAACCTCCCGTACTCCAGCCAGATTGCGGATAGCACTGTCATCTATGTAACCCTGATTTCCGAGAACGCCAATGGCGGTGCGCTGACTGCCAGGAATAGCCTCAGGGCGCAACCCCATCTTTTCTACACTCTCATTGACTGCAGCGATTTGGGCAGCGGTAGCGGCATGATCCATAACTATGAGCATGTAATTCTCCTTTACGCCGCACATTTTCTATGCGCCGGTTTACTTCCTGCATATTTAAATTCAGCATATCAAAGCGATACTAACATAACCAAAGTGGGGAACAGCAGAGGAAATAAAAGGCGTACTCTGCACACACGGTACGACGCTGATGCGCATTGAATTCAGCAGATGCATGTGATAGTTTCAGCGCGCTTTCAGCTGTTTATTAGCTGCTTTTGGCGCGGCCACCACTCGGCAAAAGGGATGCAAGCAAGCAATGAACGGCTGGCAAATTTTCACTTCCAATAGCATGCAATATGCATGAATTAAACATACAAATGGAACCCCCTTTATGACCCAACACGTTATCGAAATCACCTCTCCAGTCTTTATGGAGCCAACCGCCCTAGCCCAGTGCGACTCCCTAGACAGTCTGTTTGCGCACAAACGCCCGCTGGCGCTGGAGATTGGCTGCGGCACCGGCGATTTTATCGTTCAGAGGGCGCGCCAATTCCCAGACGTCAACCATATCGTCATCGATATCTACAACAAAGGCTGTCTTAAGACCTGCAAACGGGTGGAGCGCTACGGGCTCGACAATGTACGGGTTATCCGCATCGAAGCGCGCTATCTCCTGAGTCAGTTCAGTGACACTGAGGCGCTGCGCGCGGTATACATAAACTGCCCCGATCCCTGGCCTAAAAAACGCCATCGGCGGCGCCGCTTGGTGAGTCGCAGATTTTTAACCCAGTTAGCGCACTATCTAGAGCCTGGTGGCGATCTGTATTTTGTTACCGACGTAGAAGATTACGCTCTTGAGGTCGCCATGACCTTGGAGGAGATGCCGGAATTTCTCAATCAGCTCAAAGCGCCCATGGCCTATGAACTCGATGAATATCCGATCTCACGCTACATGCGACGCTTTAAAGAACAAAACCTGCCGATCCACTACATTCATCGCCAACTCGACCCCGCAGCCAAGCTGCAACGTGCCCACATGCCGGCGCTGGAGCTGAGTTTTCGCTGCCAACAAACAGAAACACCACACCCCGACGAGACGCAATCATGCAGCAATATCTGACCAACCAATTTGCCGGCACCGGGGGCAACATCAAACTCACTCCAGAGGATTTTTGGGTAGAGGAGATCCCCGCCTATATCCCTTCAGGAGAAGGCGAACATCTGTACCTGTGGATAGAAAAGCGCAACTGCAGCACCCTGCATCTGGTGCAGCTGTTGGCGGAGCAACTCCAGCTCAAACCTGCTGACATCGGCTTTGCTGGACTCAAAGACAAGCGTGCTACCACCAGGCAGTGGGTCTCAGTGTCCGCCCCAGCCGAAATAAGTGAAGACAGGCTATCTGCGCTGGAGTTTGATGCCGATATAAAAATTCTCGCCGTGAAACGTCATTCCAACAAACTGCGCCTCGGCCACCTGCGCGGCAACAGGTTCAAACTCAACATCCACGCCGTTGTCCCCGACGGGCTAAAACGGACGCAGGATATCCTCCACGTCCTTGAGCACACAGGGGTGCCCAATTTATTTGGCGCTCAGCGTTACGGGGTACGTGGCAACAATCACAGCATCGGTGAGGCCATTCTCCGAGCAGACTTTGACCGTGCCGCCCAGGAAATCATCGGCACACCTGCCACTATCAGCAACATCCACTGGCAAAAAGCAGCGCAAGCTTTCGCCGATGGCGATATAGATACCGCCGTTACAGTGATGCCACGCCACATGCGTGATGAACGCCGCCTGCTTCAGGCTCTGCGCGGTGGCGCCAGCTCCAAAAAGGCGGTGCTCAGCATGGGCAAAAAAATGCTGCGTCTATATCTAAGCGCATACCAGTCCCAAATATTTGACCGTCAGGTCCGGATGCGCCTCGACTCCCTCGACACCCTCTGGTCCGGCGATATTGCCTGCATTCATGCCAGCGGCGCCTGCTTTCGGGTGGAAGATCCAGAAACGGAACAAGCGCGAGCGGATGTGTTTGAGATCAGCCCCACTGGGTTGATGCCCGGGAAAAAGGCCATGCTCGCTCACGGTCAGGCCGGCATGCTCGAAACTGCCCTGCTGGAGAAGGAAGCGATGCCCGTGGAAAGCTACAGTGCCCTTAACGGCTTGCAGATCAGTGCTGAACGTCGTCCCCTGCGCGTGCGCGCTGAAGGTCTAGCCTGCAGCATGGAAGACGACATCCTCAAGCTGGAATTTTCTCTTCCCGCCGGCAGCTATGCCACCAGCCTGCTACGCGAAATAATAAAAACGCAATAATCACATCCATAAGTAAAACACTATCACGGGTTGTGAATGTGAGGAGCAGTTACTCTACGTATTTATCGGTGCCAGGTGGGGCCATCAATGGGTTACATAGGTTCCGCTATAACACTGAATGAGGTCCAAACACCTGTCAAAAGGCAGGTTTTCGGATTCTTCCTTGATTGTGCACAAAATCCATCCTATTCAGCTTGACAATTATAAAACATCATTTTATATTCCATTCAGAGATAGCCTTTTGTCTAGGGGGTTCCGTGCGCTAACTATGGAATTTCAGTTGCAGCGCGCCTGAACTTGTAGCGGGTAGAAAAAAAAGATCTCAAGCACCTGCAAGGAGCAAAAAGGGAAAACGGGCCTGCGCTTAGATACATATGTCGCACAAACTATCATTACGCGCCCGATAACCTGATGCTGACTTAATCCGCAGACGCTTAAAGGGTCTGTCTAGGATTTAACATGTTTTTTACCGAGTACATTTTATTCACCTAGCGTATGCATGGGCTTCTAGTTGCCCCATTTATCTTATAAACATCCAGCAGGCCAATGCCGGTAATTCGCATATTGTACGGCCATGCACCGCAACAAGCGGCACACATTACTTCGCTGTCTTATAATGAAGGACTTTTCAATATGCCCGTTAAAAAACAAAAATCCGAGTACATTATCCAGGCTGTTTCCCACGCGCTAGATCTACTCGAGCAATTTCACGACGACATCGACGAGCTAGGGGTAACGGAACTCAGCAAGCGACTTAAACTACATAAAAACAATGTTTTTCGCCTACTGGCAACGCTAGAGTCGCGGGGCTATATAGAACAGAACAAAGCTACGGAAAACTACCGCTTGGGCTTAAAAGCACTAGAGCTCGGACAGACCTTTATCCACCAGATGGGGCTGTTGCGCCAGGCTAAGTTGGCACTTGAGCAGTTGGTTGACGCGTGCAATGAGACCGCCTATGTCGCTATCTTCAAAGAGAGCCATGTGGTCTACCTAGATGTGGTGGAGACCAGCATGACCGTGCGCGTTGTATCCAGGGTTGGCTCGCGCCTGCCCGCCTACTGCACTGCTTCAGGTAAGGTCCATCTGGCGTATATGTCGGAGGAAGATTTGGACATCTCGCTGCCGCGCAAGTTCACTGCTTACACCGACACCACTATTACGACCCAGGATGCCCTCAAGCAGGAGCTCAAGAAGGTGGCCGAGCAAGGGTATGCTATTGACAACGAGGAGATGGATGACGGAGTGCGTTGCGTTGCGGCCCCCATCCGCGACTACACCCGCAGGATTGTCGGTGCCATCAGTCTTTCCGGCCCGTCGATGCGCTTTACCGAGGAACGCATCGATGCAGAGCTCACACCACTGGTGATAGAAGCTGCCAACACCCTCTCCACCCGACTAGGCTTCAATCTTTAACTTAAAAACGCCATACTACTTATTCTCTGCGGGGGCAGCGTGCAAATCGCTGGCGAGCTGCACCTGAAAAAATTGGTCAATTTTCACCTTAAGCGCAGCAAGATCGGCGGAGTTGTCAATGACATAGTCTGACAGCTCCGCCTTTTTATGTTGCGGCATCTGCGCTTCCACTTGCGCCTGTGCCTGGGCTAAGGTGCAACCGTCGCGTTGTTGCACACGCTCAAGCTGAACGCTCGGCTCCACCGTAACACACAGCACTTTATCCACACGCTTGTGCGCCCCAGCCTCAAACAGTAGCGGAGCCTCATATACCACTAGCGCGTATTTTTCTGCAGCACTGCGTAGTTGCTGGCTGGATAGTTCCGCAATCGCCGGATGCATGACAGCCTCAAGGCGTTTGCGCGCCTGCGGATCGGCAAAAACCAGCTCACCCAGCCGTTTGCGCGCCAGGCTTTTATCTGCAGCGAGGACTTCACTGCCAAACATCTGCACTAGACGTGCAAGCAACTCCGACCCCGGCTTCACCACCTCGCGCGCCACCTGATCTGCACTGATTACATGTGCACCGTGCTGTGCCAATAAAGCAGCAGCCGTGCTTTTGCCACTTGCTATCCCCCCAGTGATCCCCAGTATCACTCAACCCTCCTGTTGTGCATGAATATGATGACGCAATCGACTGACCTGCAGATTGCCTTGCAGCAGTGTAAGGCGACAGCACGTACGTTATAGAACAAAAGGGGAGAAGGCGGCAACATAACGCCATAACCTACCCAGCATAACCCCCCAATAAATAGAAGGTTTATCTGCAAGCCCTCTGCCACAGCTTTATTGACACCCCCGTGCCGAACGTGCTAGCGTTTACGTTTTGTGTACCAGACCAATGGGGCAAAGTACACCTCAAAGAAAATATCCCAAAAAGTGTCTGGCAATGCGGCGTTGCGCTCTCTGCGCGCGTTAATCTCGCCGCGTGCTACCTTTAAACTACTACCCGCCCAAGGGAGGTTCATTATGCAACACCCTCGTTCTGCTGAACTGTTCAAACAGGCTAAACAGGTTATTCCCGGAGGAGTTAACAGCCCGGTGCGCGCATTCAAGTCGGTCGGACGTGATCCGATTTTCATTGAAAGAGCGGCTGGCTCTAAAATCTACGATGCCGATGGTAACAGCTACATTGACTATGTAGGTTCCTGGGGACCCATGATTCTTGGCCACAGTCACCCCAAGGTGGTTGAAGCCATTAAACTGGCCGCCCAAAATGGTTCATCCTTCGGCGCTCCCACCGCATCTGAGGTGGAACTGGCCCAGATGGTATGTGATGCTTATCCCTCAATTGAAAAAGTACGCATGGTCTCTTCTGGCACCGAAGCTACCATGAGCGCCATCCGCCTTGCGCGCGGCTGCACCGGGCGCGATAAAATTCTGAAATTTGATGGCTGCTACCACGGCCACGGCGACTCATTGTTGGTAAAAGCAGGCAGCGGTGCAGCTACATTCGGCGTTCCGACCTCTCCAGGGATTCCGGCCGACTTTGCCAAACTCACCCTCACTGCCACCTACAACGATCTCGAAGAAGTCAAGCAGCTCACAGAGGTCAACAAAGGTGAAATCGCCTGTATCATTCTCGAAGCAATAGCGGGAAATATGGGCTTGGTCCCACCCGAGCCGGGATTTCTCGAAGGCTTGCGGACCCTGTGCGACAAGGAAGGTATCATCCTGATTATTGATGAAGTGATGTCCGGCTTCCGTGTTGCCTATGGCGGCGCGCAGGAGCGCTTCAAGGTCAAGGCTGATCTAGTCTGCCTAGGCAAGATCATCGGCGGTGGGCTGCCGGTAGGCGCATTCGGCGGCAAAAAAGAGCTGATGGATCAACTCTCTCCGGAAGGCGGCGTATATCAAGCCGGAACCCTGTCTGGCAACCCCCTCGCCATGCAAGCCGGCATTGCCACCCTCAAGCTTCTGCAGGAAGAGGGGTTTTACGCCCAGATTGAAGAAAAAAGCGCCTACCTAGAAAAAGGACTACGCGCAGCGGCGGCCAACGCCTCCTTCTCCACCTGCGCTCAGCGCGTTGGCGGCATGTTCTGTACCTTCTTCTGCGCAGGCCCAGTCAAAAACTTTGCGGATGCAAGCACAAGCGACACCGAGGCGTTTTCCCGCTATTTCTGTGCCATGCTCGATCAAGGAATCAACCTCGCTCCATCCCAGTTTGAAGCAGGGTTTATGAGCATCGCCCACTCCACCGAGGATCTGAACAAAACCATCGAGGCAGCCCACAAGGCTTTTAAATCTATCTGAGTTGTAGTCTATTGAATTCTGGACACGCTCATCGTCCCACTCATTTCAACCGTTTCGTTCACGAACCACGCAAGCACCGCATGGGAGGACAACCTTCTGTGCGGTTTTTGTTTTAAACTTGAATATTTCGCTGATTAAACTGTATCCTGAGCATAACAATTGGCTATAAATTCCTTTCTGCCAATCCTAGGGCAACCACTATGCAGACCTTTAACGACACCATGCTTGAGCAGGCGCTTGTAAGCCTCGGCATTCTGACAAAAGCAGCCAACTATTATCCAAATGCCCACCCATCCGTAACGCAGGCAGCGCGCTCGTGCACTGAAAAATTCATTCTCGGCCTCAGGGGCAGCAAGGACGGGTTTATCTCCATCGAAATCAGGCGCCAAGGCTTTATGCAGCGCGATGCTTGGCTCAACCCAAACAACAAGCTACTACCTCAACTGGCACAACTGTTTTTTTCGCACAGAATCAAAGCTATGGTTATTTTCTCTAACCTACGCGAGCAACACCTGTTGGCCCTAGTCCACTGTCTGATACTGGAGCCAGAACAGCTTAATGCTAAAGGTGGCGCGGCGCATGTCCTGGCACAACAACAGGCTACGAGTATCCTGCTGAACGAGATAGATCTTAGTGCTATCAGCAGCTATAAGCGAACCCTCGATACCCACACCTCCATGCAGGATACCGGCGACGCAATCGAGGTACCAACTGAAGCAGAGGCAACCGCCAACACCGCAATAAACCACTATCCCCTCGCCACTCTTCCAGAACAAGCTCTTATGGAGTACCTGCACACAGCGCAACAGCTCATGGAGCAGGAGCAACCAGAGCAGCTCCCAGAATTTAAGCTCTGCTTGGAAAAAATAAAAGACCATCTCTCTTCCGCCATAAACGATGTGAAACAGCACCCCACCGCGCTGCTAGTGCTGGACCATCTTGATCGCTGGATTTACACCGGTACGGAAGGATACAGCAACGCATGCCGCAAATGTCTGCAGAACCTCGACCCAAATAGGCTGGTAAATCTACTACTGGAAAACATTCGCACCGACCGCGCCCAGCAGGACAAAACCCAGCGCCTCATAAAACTGCTAGATTCCGGCGTCAGCAACAATGTATGGCAACATCTAGTACGCGAATCCGACCCTAAAGTGCGCAGGTTTCTCGCTGGATTAATGGAAGAGCTTGGCCCCGCGGCTGACACGGTCATGCTTGCATATCTGGACGATTTACGCTGGTACGTAGTGCGCAATGTCGTGAAAGTTTTAGGCTCGCGCCGCAATCCAGCATACACGCAAGCATTCAGCTCGCAGTTGTTCCACAAGGATGATCGGGTCGTGAAGGAGGCGCTGTCCGCCTTGTCTGGCGTCAGGGACGAGAAAGCGGTAGATGCGCTGCTGAGCTATCTTGAGTCTCCTACGTGTACCCTCCCCGATCTGGCGATTCTCGCCCTCGGAGCGCAGAAAAGCCCCCGTGCGGTCAATACCTTGTGCCAACTGGGGGTACGCAGAGATCCACTGCTGAAAAACAAAAGAACAACCCTCAAGGTGATTGAAGCCCTCGGCGACATCCGCGACCCGGCCGCAAACGGCACCCTGACGACTATCATCAAAAAGATTAAAGTGGTTAAACGCAAGGAATATGTTGAATTACGCTTGGCGGCTATAACTGCCCTCGGGAAAACGGCTACCCAGGCGGAGCAGAAGCTCCTGCAGCGCCTGGCCTCATCGCGTGACAAGGACATCGCCGCATGTGCCAGACAAGCAGTCCTCACCGGCAAGAAAGGCTAAAACCAACATGAATGCATCCATTCAGGACTTTCTCCTCAGCTTCAGTGCTTACTATCGTAATCTGCGTCTTTATCCGCCCCAGCACCCGTCGAACCAACAGCGGGCTGAGCACTACTGGGAAGCCTTGCAGAACCTATTCAAATTAAGCCAGGAAGTGAAGGTCGGCGTTATCGACAGCACCTTGTTCATTAATGAAAAGCTCTGCACCCCCCCCAGCCCAGCGGCGCTTAACCTTCTGGCACTACTGCAAGAAATAAATATAGAGGGATTTGAAATTATTGGGTTTATCCACAAACCGGAGGCCCTTAAATTCATCGAACTGCTGCATAATGGGGCATTCATCGGTCCGGATTTTGAAGCAACCCTGCACCAGCATGGCATCGATTCCATCCGTGCCCTAAGCAGCGAAGAAAAGGAGGGCGACTCTTTATCCCACAAGGCATACGCCAGTGCTATTCAGACGATGGTCGAAACCTGCGCCAAGATTGAAAAAGGGGAAATCCCTTCGAGTAGTAAACTTTTTGATACCGCTGAAACCATCACCAACGAGCTCACTCGAGCACCCTATACCTTCATGGCCCTGACGATGATAAAGGACTATGACGACTACACCTTCTGCCATTCAGTCAATGTAGCGGTGTTTGCCATAGCCATCGGACGCGCCTGCAACATGAGCCACGAGCACCTGCAAATTCTCGGGGCCGGAAGCTTGATGCACGATCTAGGCAAACTGCGGATCGACCAAGCCATCATAAAAAAGCCTGGACCTTTGAGTCCACATGAGTTTGAGATAGTAAAAAAACATCCTGATCTAGGGGTCGAAATCGCCACCCGCATGGATGACATCTGCCCAGAAATTTTAGATATTATCCGCTCTCACCATCTCCACTATGACCGCAGCGGCTACCCACAGATTAAGTTGAGCAGCGCCACCGCACCCTTTGTCGATATCACCACTGTAGCCGACACCTATGATGCCATCACCACCTTACGCGCCTATCGCCAACCCAGCTCTCCATCCGCTGCGGTGCGCCTCCTGCAACAGTTAGCCGGAACCCAACTCAACCCTGAGTATGTCAAGGTTCTGAGTGATGTTCTGGGCTATTACCCAGTTGGGAGCCTAGTGCGCCTAGTAAATAATGAAATCGGCTTGATTGTGGACGCTGATCTACGCAATCCGCAAAGTAACACCAATACCATCCGCATTCTGCGCGACAACAAGGGAAACGTGTTGAAAAACGCACCCCTCCAGCTGATGGAAGCTGAAAGCTCATGCATTGCGGGTGAGGCTGATCCTGTTTTACACAATATCAACATTGGCGACTGGCTCTGACTTCTACCCGCCCCGCCCACGAACACAAGTCTCCAACCTCCAACTAACACAGACGTCCAAGCATCCGGATGGCGCTAAGCCTTACCGCTGGGCTAGAATGTTCTGCCGCACCGATACCTGTACCGACAGCAGCGTTATCAGCTAGCTCGCCCAACGTATCTAGACAGGCGCATACAAGTTCATCCTCGGCGGAAGCACACATAGCCTGTAGATAGGGGACTAGGCGTTTATCTTCATATCTGGCCAGAGCCCGCGCCGCGTGCACAGCCACAGCCAAATCGGAATCTTTCAGGCAACGCACCAATACCGAAAGGGCACCGCTCTCGCGCCGTTTTCCAGCCATCTGCACCGCCACCGCACGCACGTCCGCATCCTGATCCTGCAGACATACCAGCAGCAGCACCCCAGCCTCAGCTCCCGGGACATCCCCCAACTTATAGGCCGCAGCAATACGCCGCCGTCGATCGGTACCATGTAGAACCGCGCGCAGCGCAGATATATTTGTGCACGTCTCGAGGTGCTCTAGGGCTTGGCTGGCGGCTTCGCGCACCTCCGGGTCGGTATCCTGCAAAGCCTGGACAATGACTTGCAACTGTTTATCCCGCACAACAACCTCCTGATGTTCTAGCCCACTCAATCATCAGACTTAACATCCATCCCTTTGTCCAGTTCGATAATCTTGATCAGATTAGTGGAGCCTGGCTGCCACAATGGGGTCCCCGCCGTGACCACGATACAGTCGCTGATACGCGCCAACCGAGTACGCAGACACCACCGCCGCGCTGTGACAAACAGCGCATCACTACTATCCAGAGCACCAACCTCCACCGGTTTCACCCCCCGGATGAGATTCAACTGCCGACATACCGTCACATCGGGGCTCATGGCCACCACTACACAATCAGGGCGATAGCGTGCCACACAGCGGGCGGTAAAACCAGACCATGTATAGGCAACAATCGCGGCAGCGTGCAGGTCTCTGGCCAGCCAGCTGCAAGCACGCCCAATAGCGCGCGCCACCATGATTTCATCCGCCACATCCATCGTCTCCATATCCAGAGGGATATGCACATGCGGCTCTGTCGCTCTGGCGATACGGTCAAGCATCTGGGTTGATTCCACCGGATACGCCCCGGACGCAGATTCATCCGAAAGCATCAGCGCGTCGGTGCCATCATAGATGGCGTTGGCGACATCAGTCGCCTCAGCCCGGGTGGGCCTCGGGCTAGCCACCATACTTGAGAGCATCTGGGTTGCAGTTATCGTAAACCTTCCGCGCTGACGCGCGCGCAAAATCAGATCTTTTTGAATTACGGGTACCGTTTCGAGTGGCACCTCCACACCCAGATCGCCGCGCGCAATCATCACGCCGTCAACGCGACTCAAGATAGCATCGAACCCTTCGACTGCCTGCGGTTTCTCGATCTTGGCTACCAGCTTGGGCGTGTATGGGGCGGCATCGATCATAGTACGAATTTCGTCTAAATCTGAAGCATTGCGCACAAACGACAGCGCCACGACATCAACACCTTGCTCCAGACCAAAACGTAAGTCTTCGCGATCTTTATCCGTAAAGGCGGGGATCTTCAAATCAGTACAGGGAAGATTCACCCCTTTGCGCCGATAAGCGACGCCGCCATTGATAACCCGGCACTCGACTCGCACTCCTTCTATCTTCTCAACGCGCAACTCCATCAAACCATCCGCGAGCATAACCGCCGCGCCCACACTCACATCCGTGTGCAGGCGCGCATAATCCACCGGAAGCGCACCTTCCACCCCCTGCTCCGAAGCGGCCAGGGTCACCAGATCGCCAGGATTAAGACGAATCCCCTCTTCCGGCAGCATCCCGAGACGTATTTTAGGGCCGCACAGGTCCTGCAGGATGGCAACCGGCTCTTTAAGACGTTTCGCCACCGCGCGAATATCATCAATAAGCTTTCGATGTGAATCATGGTCGCCGTGGGAGAAATTTAGCCGTGCCACATTCATACCCGCACGCACCAATGCTTCAAGGGTTTCTTCGGCTGCCGATGCCGGCCCGATGGTACACACTATTTTGGTTGCTCGCATAGCCATCTCCAGATGCTCCTTTATTGGATGGAACTAGAACAACAAAAGCCCCTGCAATAACAAGGGCTTTTGTTTGTAAGTGACCTTATGCTCCCAAGACTTAGCCTTTTAGAATGGTATCTCGTCATCAGGATTAAATGTTGGCTCCTGCGGAGCATTCGGACTCTGTACCTGCTGGGCAGGTGCACCGTAGTCATTGCGTCCAGAATCGTACTGCGCGTAGGAACCCTGGAGGGAAGAATCATCGCGGTTGTTGTCATTGTGCGCGGGGTTCTGTCCTTGTCCTGATCCGCCACCTTGTCCTGATCCGCCACCCTCGCCAGCGCGCCCAAGCATGTGCATGGTATCCGCGACTATTTCAGTGGTATAGCGTTCAATCCCATCGCGCCCTTGCCATTTACGGGTGGTGAGTTTCCCTTCGATATAAACCTGCTTACCTTTATGCAGATATTTGCCACATATCTCAGCTAACTGGCGCCAAGCAACAACGTTATGCCACTCAGTTTTCTCCTGGCGATTCCCTTCACGATCCTTGTAGTTCTCGCTTGTCGCTAGGGAGAAATTAACCACCGCTGCTCCTGACGGAGTATAGCGCAACTCCGGATCTTTTCCTAAATTCCCTACCAAAATCACCTTATTAACTGACACGTCCACCTCCAACATCTGACTTATACATTACGCAACATATCGAAATACCCCCACCGCAATGTTTGAGGATAACACACCAGATTACATGTTCAAATGATTATATAAGCGCCAAGTTTACCTGCTTGAGCCACGCTCCGCAACCTGCGCCACCAAACAAAGGAGGCGCATATGCGCCCCCCTTTTAGCTTCTTTTTCTGGCATAAATTCTGTTATTGCAGTGGAATACTAAGCAGATAACTGCTCTCACTACTGTCCAAAAGACTCCCAACATCGGTAGCCAACATATACGCCTGCCCGTTTGCAATAGCCAGCCCCTGCAGTGGACGTTCAAGCTTGTCGCCGATGGTACCTTTTATCACCATGCCATTCTGGTATTTAAATACCGCCAACCAACTACTGTCAATCGCCGACGCAACTCCAACGTTACGCAAAATGTTACCGTCTGCTGCCACCGCGATAATCTCACGTACTCCGTCACCATCAAGGTCAGCGGCAATCGGGGCCACCTCAAAACTGACATTATTGATCAGGGTATATTTCGCATCTGGATCAATATCATAGGATATCGTCGAAACCGATCCCCCCATTTCTTTACCGGATTTATATATCTGCTCAGTACCTTTAAAGACATGCAAACGGCGGTTACGCACAAATACCGCTTCAATCTGGCCGTCGCCAGTCACATCGGTAAGTAATGCCCCAAAAATCTGGAATGAGTTCGGCAGAGTGAGGGGAACCGGCGAGGATTTGAACGCGCCACTAAGTAGCTTCAACTCCTCGACTCGTCTTCCATAGAAGTTCTCGCGGTCAAATTCTTGCGCCAAGAGTAGTTCCGAGCGCATATCCCCATCAAGATCGAATCCAGCCACCATTTTGCTGTAGCCGCTTACAATCGTCTGTAACCTATTGCCTTCCAGTTTCAGCAAGTCTGTATTGATCCGGTTATCAGACCATACCGTTACAACCAAGTACGTTTCGCCGGGCTGAGGCTGATACCAGCTTAGCGCCAGAATCTGCCCCATGGTGGTGCTGTCTCCTTTAACGATCTGTTCAAGACCTTCGCCTACCACATATACATCAATTGCGCCACCATCGGAGGCTGCGAGCAATAACTTACCCCCTACCCGCTCAAAGTCCGCCATCACAGTTTTTTTCTTAAACTGCCCAACCTTGTTGAACTGCGGAAACTCCATATTGAACACATTTGAAGTACGGGAGGCTGACTGAGGCTGTGCGCCCCCGGCCTCGTATTTTACCGCGCTGTCGCTCTGCCCACCTTGAGGAGGGGCAATAGCTCCCATCTGCACATTCGCCCCCGAGGTTGCCCCCGTAGCGAGCACAGCCGCGGTAGGTGCCACCACAGCTAAAGTGGTAGCGGGGCGGGCAGGAGTCGAAACAGGGGAAGTAATCGCATTGGTGGGAATCGCCCGAACAGCTCCATATCCTGTCCCATGCCCGGGTTCTGGCGCATAGGCGCGGATCAGGGAGCTTTCAGCATCGCGCACCTCTAATCCGTTAGGGGTTACATTGAAGAACAACTTAGCGGCTGGACCCTCCACGCTTTCCTGCCATTCCAGTTGTGGTAAGGCACGCCGCAAGCCAACATACATGGCTTCGTGTCCACCAACCTCATCGCGAAATGCGGCGCTTAGGTTGCTGTAGCGTTTCAGCTTTGCTCCCGCTCCGATGGTGACAGAGTCACCCTGCGGATCAACCACATTGGCGTAGGAGTAGCCACCCTTTACCTGGGTCACGCGTAGCACCGCCACGGGTTTATCTAGGGTGCCCAATATTTTTTTGGTTACCGGATGGACTATCGGCGCACCCTCCTCAACCACAGCGAGCAGATCTCCCACAACTAGACCGCTGGATCCATCCAGATCAATGATGTACGTATCTGCCCCTGCGGCCATAACCACAATGCCAGCGACTGGCGCAAAGTCTTTCTCTACCTGCTCCATTACTGTTGCATGGGCCGTTGCATAGGCAAATACCGTTGTTACCAGCAGCATTACCAGCGCGGCCAAACCTGCGAATCTGAAGTTCTTCAACTTAAACCCTCCATTTGGATTCATTCACCATAATTACTCACGTGCAAACCTAAAAAATCTCCGTGAATCATACAGCGTTCGCCTGCTGCTGCCCACCGCAAATCAAGTTACAAAACTTAGTTCTAATAAAAAAGCCGGACTCTAAGGTCCGGCTTTTTTAACTTGCCTTGAAAAACACTAGCTCTTCCAGTTGGAACACCAACCAAAGCCCCTACTAGAACTTGTAGCGGATGCGGGAGCTGATGATGTAAATATCCTCATTTGAGCTGCCGTCTTTTTCAACTTCGTAGAAATCCATGGCATCATCGGCGAACAAGTAGCCAACCTGGATAGCTGCCTCAGTGTTAGTGAACAGCTGATAACTGGCATAGGCGTCAACTTCAATACCGATCTTATCGTTGGAACGCTTCGTACCGTTATTGTCTACATAGGTGATATCTTCAGCGGTCATAAGATACAGTGCCGCAAGCCCGACCTTGAGTTTATCTGTGGCCTGGTAGTCATAGCCAAGACGATTCAGGATAAGACCCTTGTCCTGCAGGTACGGTGATGAGGAGAAGTAGTCGTCATCGGTGTAACCTTCGAAGAGCACAATGGAGTACTCAGAGTTGATGTCAATATCGGTAGCAACAAAGGCCTTGAGTTTCCGGTCTTCGGAATCTTTATCCCCAGAAGAATACCAGAAGGTATAGGTCAGCTTCCCTTTACCCATCTTCATCCCCAGATCCAAGTGGCCGAAGTAGCCGTAGAAATCATACTTATCCATGAGATCGCCGGTCTGGTACATGAGGTCCCAGTTGGCAAAGAAATTACCCCCTGCCCAGCCACCATCAACACCGAAGGTGTAGAGGTTCATATCTGCTGGGGTACCATCAAGCATAAAACCTTTTACATAGTAGTGGCTAATATCGTCGAAGTCGTAGCCATCACCAGCCCCTTTTCCGTCACTGTGCTGATACACCACAAAGAGGCCAAGCTTGGTGCCGTCAAAAGGCTTCAGATTGTAACGCGCATAAAGTGCATCGAGGTCTTCAAAGTCGTTCTTGCGGTCGGTGGCTACTACCTCATAACCACGATACCAACCCAGAGTAAGGTCCCCAGGACCTACAGCAATCCGGTAGTCAACCCCAGTAACGGTTTCGGTCCAGAAAAACTTATTGATATTGGTCGACATCAACCCCATACGGGTGCGTCCCTGCCACAAAGCAAAATCGATATAGGCAGAGCGGGTCTCAATGTTTACCCCGTCACCGGAAAAGCTGCCACCCGTGTTTCTACCAACGGCTCCACCTTGACCAAACTGAATCCCACCTATCTCAATTTCGTACACCCCTTTAATACCGCCGTTATCGCTAGTAGCGGTGGTCCAGAGGCGATACTTGATCTCCCCCATTACATCTTTGGAAGAACCTTTTGTAATAACGTCATTGTTGGCCGCACCATTATAACTCGCGAGACGCTCCCCTTTATCAATGCCATGAAAGAAACCAGATTGATTGGTGTAGAGGCGGAACCGGTGGTTCAAATCCCCATTAAAGGTAAACTCTACCGCAAAGGCTGGCGCCGCCATGCTCAACATCAGCACCAGCGCTATTATAATTCTCTTCATTCTTTTTCCTCCTTGTTTAAAATAACTAACCATCGTTCCGTACTGATTCAGCATCAAATGCAACCTGACTGTGGTTCTCTGCGCTCTTCTTTTTCAATTTCAGACAGAACCGCTGTTTACTTCAGAATGCCAGGGCAGGAACTTTCAGCATTCTGTGCACCCACCTCCTCTCAATACGACATTATCCTGTCAGACCTAAGGATCATTCTAAAACAGTGTAACGTTATACAAGATTGACGCCAAATGCAAGCGCCTGCCATATCCAGCCACTAAGCAACTGATACTACGAACTTTCTTTTTTTATAGCACAAACTCACCCAATATCAAACATGGGGCAAGACCCACACACTGTTGCTGTTTAGACACATAGGTTCCTTGCATAGGTACACACGGGACTTAATTCAAACTTCGTTCTATTTACTTGCAACTAGCAAATATTGTCAAGCATAAATATGCTATTATCGTTTATATTTAAGCGTCTTACCGCAGATATTTAGAGAAAATACCATGGAGCGC
This sequence comes from Desulfuromonas sp., assembly GCA_028685815.1. GTDB lineage: Bacteria > Desulfobacterota > Desulfuromonadia > Desulfuromonadales > Desulfuromonadaceae > JAIVHC01. Next base: position 10,051 of record JAQUDG010000025.1, on the reverse strand, counting down.
ATTTAAGCGTTCCCCTGATCTCCTTTTTCCATTCATGCTGGATTTAAAATACAGCGCCTACAGATTTCAAGACCCAGGCTGGCACAGCTCAGTCAGAACCCCGCCGCTGCTTTTAGGATGGATAAAAGCAATCCTGGCTCCGTGGGCTCCTTTACGCGGCTGCGTATCAATAAGACGCACACCCTGCTCTACAAGGCTCTGCAGGGCACGGTCGATGTCCTCTACGGCGTAGGCTATATGGTGAATGCCCGGACCATTCTTGAGCATAAATTTTGCCACCGGTGAATTCTCACTCGTGGGTTCCAAAAGCTCAATGCTGCTTTCTCCGATCTGCAGAAAAGCAACCTTAACTTTTTGCTCTAAAACCTCTTCGGTGCCCATATACTGCATGTGCAATTGATCCCGATAATAAGGCAGAGACTCCTCAATGTTTTTATCTGCGATGCCGATGTGGTCGATTTTGGTTAGCATAACTCTAGCTCCTTATATGCTTTTTGCAATTTAAGTTCACAGACGTATCTTACAAACTGACCGCCAAAAACACCCAACACACTGTTTTAAAACGAATTTTTAAACAGCATGGGTTGTCAAGTGGGAAAATATGCTTATACTGTATTGACGTAGAGGACGATAGCAGAGCGGCTAACGGGGCCGCACAGGTGCGAAGCGTAAGCGCAGGATGGATGGGTGGGAAGAACCGCAACACCGAGCGCAATCGCTCGGCCCAATACGCTTACTCAGTAGCTGAGCCATTGGCAGTGCCATTGGGAGAACCATTCGCTAAAAAGGGGGTACTACTATGAAATGTCCGGCATGCAAAACCCGTAAAGACGCCAATATCGCTTTACACGCCGAAGGCTTCTACGCGGGGATTACCGAATGTGACATATGCGGCACCGTGTGGTCATCCCACCAAGGGCTGCAGAAAATTGTCAAAGATGGACAAGCACGCTCGTTTCTGGAGGGTGCTCCCGAAAGTGTAGAAGCGGATGACTATGTGTTTAACTAAACGTCACACCTCTTAAAGAGGCTTACCTGCAAAAAAACAGATGTAGTTCCAGGATAACTACTACCAAAACCAAGCAGACCCAAAGAGTGAAATATTCCTCTCTTTGGGTCTGCCACGTTTTTAGCGTTACATAAATGTTTTAGGTGATCGCCTGCAGGTAGGCTTCTGTGGTACTACGCCGCTCTTTTTCAATAGCCTGCGGGTCAATCTCGACAAACCTTTCATCCGGAGTAACTTTGAAGATCGGCTGCCCCTTGGATACAATCACACCATCGCCCCCTTCAATAAGAATCTTGTCCACGGTTCCGGAAAATGGTGCCGGAATCTTATTGAACATCTTCATAACTTCAAGGATAAACAGCGGCTGTCCTTTTTCGAAGTGCTCGCCCTCCCTTATGAACTGCGGCATGCCAGGAGCTTCCTGCGCATAGTACATACCCCCACCTGGGGTAACAATCTCGTCTTCCTTGGTGGTAGGAGGCGGCACCAGCACCTTCTTCATCTGAGCCTGAAGCACTGAATCGTGCAGATATTCAGGGATAGTTACATCCAGATTTTCCTCAACCTTGAAATCAAAAAAGTTGGTCTTGACTCCCACCATATACAGCAGGCCCAACAACTCATTACCGGCCTCAAAACCCATATGAGAGGCCCGAACCGCATCCCACTCCGCCGCGCTGAAATTACCTTGAGGTTTTTCTTTTTCCAGCAGGGCATTAAGCGTCTCGAAATCATCTATATCGATAGGAAAATGCTCGCGTAGAAGGGCATAAAAAGACATCGCTTTTTGCAACTGCTCGTTGTCGTGCGACCAGATCACATCGGACGCCGGAGCATCGGGACGCATTGCCATATTCAGGTATTCATAGGTTTCAGCGATGATCAATAGGGGATTCCGCAACCACTTCAGTTTGCGCTTCTCCATGCAGAAGTTCTTCCGATTCAGGCTGAGCCAACCTGAAAGCAGGTGTGGATCTTTAAGGATTATCTGCAAGGGTCTGGTTAGCAGGGTGCCATTACGATCGAGAATATCGGAGACGGCTTTCTTTACCTCCGGATTATCTGAATTTGCCGCCACGTAGCGCTTTTTTAAGGACAAAAACGCTACCACCGGATCAACCTTGGCGGCTTCCTGCTTTAGGCAGCCCATCAACGTCAGGTATGGCACCACAAAACGGGTAGTGGGTTTGGCCATAACGTTGTTGCCGATAAACCAATTCACCAGCCCGTAATGGAATTCAAGGTTAGTAGCCATATTCGTGCCATACAGGGTGGTACGGCGCAGCACCTCAGAAAGGTGCTTAAAGCTAGCAAGGCGATCATCCGCCTTGGTCAGCAGCAACGCGATGTTGGAGTCGTACGCGCCAGATACGGTGTAGCGCATAAATTGCCCTGTATCTGGGTTTGCGGTACAGATCCCTTGGTCGTCACGAATCTCCCCTTCGATAGGGTCAGACCAGTAGCGAATAACGCCCCCAGCCGATGGCGACAAGGAACAATCGGTCGCGTTGAGACGTGCTTCGACCCCGGCGCCAAAGCGGGGCACACGCTCAGGACGTGGCAAGCGCTCTTTGTGCAGAGCAAGCAGAGCCATGGCTTCCACCAGCGACTCGACTATGAAAAAATCCTCTTTATCTTCAGGATTGGTGAACTTCAGGGTGTAAACCAATTCGGTGACACGGTGCTCCACCTGGATTCGGGTGTTTACTTCCATAAAATAGTGGCGCTGCCGATCAACGATGCACTCAAATGTCGAGGCGGAATCGAGTCCAGCGGCCTGCCCGAAACGTTCCGACTCCTCTTCCATGCGCTTGAGAATTCCAAGATCAATTTCAAGGGCTTTGGCGGCGACTTCGTTTCCTGCCGAGCGTGCTTTTTCCACCTCGCAGGCCAGCCCTTCTTGAGTCACGGAGAGCTCCAGCAGTTTCTGCTCGTGCATCTGCAAAGAACAGTCACGCCCGCCAAGGGCGATACACCAATCCCCGTTGCCAAGTAGCTGGATTTCGTTGTGGCGGGTCTGCTCGATATTGAGCTCGACCAGCACGTTTTTGTTATCTCCAACGCCACCAGCCTTAACCTCGTTCAACACTTCCAGCACCAAACTCGGTGCCTCAGCGGCGGCTCTGGCGATATCGGCTGAGGTGGGCTCATCTTTGGCCAGCAGTGAAGCTCCGAGGATACGCTGCCCTTTACCGCCACCACCACCGATGGCCTTCAGGCGGATGCGGGAGCCGGGGTAATCTCGGAACATAGAGGCACATTCGTGCTCCACCTGTTTGCCGAGTTCTTGGACGGTGAACAGGTCGATCCCTTTTTTGTAGGATGCCGCCAAGATGTGGCCAGCCAACTCGGGAAGACTCAATTCGGCATTATTCAAGACCGCAGAGTCACACTTGAGCCCTTTAGATTTAACCAGCGCGAGCAGACTCTCACGGGTAGAGTATTTGGTGACAAGGGTGCGCGCGGTGACGTTATCAATTCCAGGCGTGACCGAAACCCCAACCTTAAGGGCAGTGCGCTTTGCCTCATCCTTTTTACCCGCGCCACGCTGCGTTTTGCTACAGGGGCCGATAAATTTAAGTCCGGCTTCTTCAATGGCGGCGACAAACTCGTCGTCTTCAGCCATGAAGCCGTAACCGGCAAAGATGGAGTCGTAGCCATTTTCAAGAGCAATGCCGATGATCTGGCCGATGCGCTCTATGCGCTCTTCCTTACTTGCGCCACTGTAGTCGGGCACGCGGTGAACACGACGATTGTCCGTCAGGGTACGCAGCTCAGGTGACAGAGCGTTGGGATAGACGATAGAATCCTTCTCGGACAGAAGGATTCCATAGTGAGTAATCCCCATCTCCGAATAAACATCGATCGCCTCTTTACGAATCGGGCCGCGACATACGATCAGAGGTTTTAAGTCTTCACAGGAGAACGAACTCACCCACTCCGAAGAGGACTCACCTAGACGACGGTCACGGTGTATCAGCGGGTTGTTCACATAGAAATTTTGGTTCTGCAATGTATTTTTGGCCACGGGCTTCATCTCCAGTTCCATGGGGTTGTCAAAACGGGAATTCTTGCTAGTAACGGTACCGCGCGCTTAATGAAATTCGCGCTGCACGGATTGCCATGCACTAGGCTTATAGTGCCGCAAGAAGAAATTCATATTTCTACCCAGCTCACGCCGCAAATCTGTCGGCATAACCAAGGAAGAGATTGATCCCAGCGCCAGCCCCTCCTTCGGATTCATCAGCTCTTTTTCGTAGCGGGTGTTGAGCTTAGCCTCCTCCTGTTGCAACCACATGGCGGCCTGGTTCTCACTTTCACGCTTGGCCTCAATATGGTCGAGTCCAGCGCCAACCAACCGTTCAATGCCGCGCTGTACCATTCCCGAAACTGCCCCACGTACTTTGCGCAGTTCATCCTTATACACAAACTCTTTTCCGGCCGGCCCCATAACCGCCAAACGTGTTGTGGGTAGAGCCAAGACCAGATCCGCACCGGTGGGATAGTTATTGTACGAGGCATATGCACCGCCATAGGCATTGCGCAGAATCAACAAAATTCTAGGGGTGCGCACGTCCACGATGGAATCGAGCATGGAGCGCCCAGCCTGGACGATACCGCGCGATTCTTGCTCACGTCCGGGAAGAAAACCGGTGGTATCTTCCATGAAAATAAGAGGGATGTTGTAGATATTGCAGAAACGTACAAAGCGCGCGATTTTCATGGCAGAATCACAGTCAATCTGACCAGAAGATACCGCTGAGTTGTTGGCCACAAAACCAACTACGTTGCCATCCAGACGTCCAAACGCGGTAACGGCCTCACGCGCTCTGGTGGGCTGGAGTTCAAAATAATCGCCGTGGTCACACACTTGCTGAATGATGATGGACACATCAAAGGGGGTGTTAAAGCCGGTGGGCGAGTTAAAGGCTTTTTTAAGCAGGGTATTGATCTCCCAGGTCTTGCGCTCCAGGGGGTCGGTAGTTTTAAGTGCTGGCGCCATGCTGTGATTATTGTCGGGCAGATAGCCGAGCAGATGGACGGCGGTGCGCAGGGCCGAGGTCTCATCTTCAACAGTAAGGTCAGCGACTCCGGTGGCACCATGCACCCTAGGGCCGCCCAAATCTTCGGGTGAAATATCCTCACCCAAAACCGACTTCACCACCCCAGGACCGGTAAGACCGAAAAAGGTATCCTTCGGCTGGATCAAAAAACTTCCCTGGCGCGGCAGATACGAACCGCCCCCAGCATTAAAGCCGAACGTGCACATGATGCTAGGAACCACACCGCTGATCTTGCGCAGGGAGGTAAATGCTTCGGCATAACCATCTAGACCGCCAACCCCGGCCGGAACAAAAGCCCCGGCGCTGTCGTTCATACCAATAACGGGAATCCCTTTTTCGCCAGCCATATTGAACAGTTTCGCCAATTTGCTGCCGTTGGTTGCGTCAATGGAACCGGCGCGCACGGTGAAGTCATGTCCGTAAAAAGCCACATCCCGCCCTTTTACGTTCAAAATCCCCGTAACCAACGAGGCTCCATCCAGATTAGGGCCCCAGTTCTGGAAGTGGATATTAGGCTCCTCTTTGGTTAAAACCCGGAGCCGTTCCCACACGGTCATCCGCTGCTTGAAATGCTGTTTTTCTATCTGTCCTACCGGCACCGACTTGATGGGACGTTCCATCAACTCGTGCCCTTCCTTCATCGCTTCTTCGTATGGTCCCTTCTCGCCAGGGACTTCCCCAGGGATGGTAAACTCTACATCTTCGGGTGGAGCAAGAGGGTTCTCCAACGAGGGTATCAGCACCTTTTTTGCCATAATTCATCCATCCTTTGTTGATATAAAATAATGCTTTCCGGCCGGCACCATACGTGCTCCGGAGAGTATCCAACCGGGTTGTCGAATTTAACCTTGCCTTGCTTAGTGTGTTTTGCGCCTGAAAAACTGCAAGACCTGGAGCCAGAGTAATGCATAACAAACCGGCAAAAGTAGCATGGTCGGTTCATGCACCGGGGGATAAAACCTGCGTCAGCGGGTTACTATTGCTAACACCTGCACCTCTTCCCCATCATAGGAAAGAAGGCGGGGCTTCATGGAGGAGTCGAAGTATACGGCATCTCCGGCTTCGAGCTTAATGCGCTCATCACCCAGCAGTACTGCAGCGGTTCCACTCATCACCAGCAGAAATTCTTCGCCGTCGTGGCTATACATGGTCTCGTCGGTGATGCGTTCCGTTACCGTGACCACAAAGGGTTCCATTTTTTTATTAAGTTTATGCACCGAGAGCGCTTCATACGTGTAACCATGCCCTTTTCCGGCCTTGGAAATTACTCGGCTCACCACGCGACGGTCGTCCACCCGTACCACCTCATAGCGACGCGGCTCATCACCCTCTTCAAAAAAGTGACTGATCTTGACCTCGAAAAAGCGGGCAATCTTGGACAACGTCGCAATCGGCGGCGATACGTTATTATTTTCGATCTGGGATATCAGCGCCGGCGAGAAGCCCGTTTCGTTGGCCACCGCCTGCAGTGTCAACTGCCGAGCTTTGCGCAGCTCTTTGATTTTTTCCCCTATGTTATATTCCATACAACCTCAAAATAGAAAACAGTTTTATTTTCAGCACGATATAGAACATGTGTCTGCAAATGTCAATGTCAAATATTTATCATGCTTAAAGGATATTTACTGTTGATAAAGAAAGAAAAGCGATGAATTCCCCCCAATATCATGGGGCGAATATGCATTGAATCACAGCAAACCTCAGCTGTATGTATTCCTACATTATGGCAAACCCCACCCTAGTGCTGCAGTGGGCAGCAATTCATCCTAGCATATCTAGAACAGCGCAAAACACTGATATTAAAGTATAATATTTAAAAACACTGCCCTCAAAGAAAATTTGTTTTTCAGCTTAACCCACTACAGCCTGTACTCAAATACTGTCTCCACGCTGGACGCATACCTACAGTGTTCAATCCTCTTGACAGGGTTACACTAGGATTGGTAATTTTGGGTTCGCTAAAATTTTTTAGCAAATCTAAAAAAGCATTCTATCGCTAGAATGGCGTTTATACAACGATACATTTATATGAAAAATCGCGCAGGATTGCACCGTATCGGCTATACCCATATTAAGAACAAATGAAGTCGAACTCTGTGCAGGAAGAGACAATGATCCCCCACGCCTGCTAGGGCGCGCGGCGGCAGCGGTTCTTATTTCTAAGCTGAAAAGGCCAGAAGGGACATTCCATGGATGATACACAAGCAGGGGCGCCGTTTCCAGCTCCGAAAAACCAGCACTCCGGCAAGATACATGTGTACACCGGAGACGGCAAAGGCAAAACTACCGCCGCACTGGGACTGGCCTTCCGCGCTGCGGGGCATGGGTTCAGGGTGTACATCCTCCATTTCATGAAAAATGATTCAAACTATGGCGAAATGCTCAGTGCTGCTAGAATGGGTGAAAACTGGCAGGTGGAACAGTGCGGCAGAGTGCGCTTCGTGAGCAAAAGCAATCCAGACGCCGAGGACATCAAGCTGGCGCACCAAGGACTAGAGCGTGCCCGCACCTTGATCAGCAGTGGCGCCGTGGATTTACTTGTGCTGGATGAGTTGATCAATGCTCTAGACTTCAATCTTGTTGAGCTTGACGCAGTTCTCGAACTATTGCGCACGCGCGCGCCTAACACCGAAATCATTCTCACTGGGCGCAATGCCCCAGCACGACTTATACAGGTTGCAGATTTGGTTACCCAGATGCAGCCGATAAAACACTACTATGATTCAGGCACTCCGGCACGCGTCGGGATTGAGTCCTGAATTTCTTCTAAACAGCTGAACGCTTGATCTCAGCGCCCACTGAAAAGGATATTGCTATGGCAGAAAAACCCACTTTGGCCGCCTGGGAAGCCAAGGCCAAAAAGGAGAAAAAAACGGACGATCTGTCCAACTTCAAATGGGACACGCCTGAAGGGATCAGGGTAAAGCCCCTATACACCGAAGAAGATACGGCCAAGCTCGAGCACCTCGGCACCCTGCCGGGTATCTCCCCGTTTCTGCGTGGGCCGGTTGCCACCATGTACGCTGGTCGTCCGTGGACGGTACGTCAATACGCCGGGTTTTCGACTGCGGAGGAATCCAACGCGTTCTACAAGCGCAACCTAGCCGCCGGGCAACAAGGACTTTCGGTCGCCTTTGACCTCGCTACCCATCGCGGTTACGACTCCGATCATCCGCGCGTAGTGGGTGACGTGGGCAAAGCCGGCGTCGCTATTGATTCGGTTGAGGATATGAAGATCCTGTTCGACGAAATCCCGCTCGACAAGGTATCAGTATCCATGACCATGAACGGTGCGGTACTACCCATCATGGCGAATTACATCGTCGCCGCCGAGGAGCAGGGGATAGCCCCAGAGCAATTGGCAGGCACCATTCAAAACGATATCCTCAAAGAATTTATGGTGCGTAACACCTACATCTATCCACCTGAGCCTTCGATGCGAATCGTGGCCGACATCATTGCCTACACCAGCCAGTACATGCCGAAGTTCAACTCCATCTCTATCTCCGGCTATCACATCCAAGAGGCTGGAGCCAACAACGTGCAAGAACTCGCCTTCACCCTCGCTGATGGGCTTGAATACGTGAAGGCGGCGCTGGCCAAAGGGTTAGACATCGACTCCTTCGCCCCCCGCTTGTCGTTCTTCTTTGCGATCGGCATGAATTTCTTCATGGAGGCCGCGAAGCTACGCGCGGCGCGCTACCTGTGGGCCGAGCTGATGGAACAGTTTAAGCCGCAGAATCCTAAATCTAAAAGTTTACGCACTCACTGCCAGACTTCGGGCTGGAGCCTGACGGAGCAGGATCCATACAACAACGTGGTGCGCACTACCCTCGAAGCGCTGGCAGCGGTGCTAGGCGGCACCCAGTCTCTGCACACCAACGCTCTGGACGAAGCCATCGCCCTACCCACTGAGCAATCTGCCCGCATCGCACGCAATACCCAGCTCATCATCCAAGAGGAGAGCGGTATCACCAACGTGGTAGATCCCCTGGCGGGCTCCTACTATGTTGAATCCATGACGGCGGAACTGATCAAGGAAGCACGCAAGCTCCTAAAAGAGATCGAGGAATTGGGCGGCATGACCGCTGCGATTGAATCCGGCATGCCTAAATTACGCATCGAAGAATCTGCCGCCAAGAAACAAGCTGCCATCGATAGTGGCCGCGAGGTAATTGTCGGGGTCAACAAGTATCAGCTCAAGAATGAAGAGCCCATCGATGCCCTCAATATCGATAACACCGCAGTGCGCACGTCACAGATAAAACGCTTGGAGCAGATGCGCTCCACCCGCAATGAGCAGGCATGCCAGGCCGCTCTCGACGCCATAACCGCTGCGTGCAACGATGAATCGCAAAATCTCATGGGGTTGTGTGTTGATGCGACACGTCAGCGTGCCAGTATTGGGGAAATTTCCGATGCCATGGAGAAGGTGTTCGGACGCCACAAGGCACAAATCCAACTTGTAGCAGGAGCGTATGCATCGGTGTGTGATTCTGACGAAAACTTTACCCAGCTTAAAAACAAGGTTGAGGAGTTTAATAGCGCTGAGGGGCGTCGCCCCCGCATCCTTGTAGCTAAAATGGGGCAGGACGGGCACGACCGTGGGGCGAAGGTCGTTGCCAGCGCCTATGCGGATATCGGCTTCGATGTCGATGTCGGGCCGCTGTTCCAAACCCCGGAAGAGGCGGCCAAGATGGCGGTAGAAAATGACGTTCACGTGGTGGGCGTTTCAAGCCTTGCCGCCGGGCACATGACCCTAGTCCCCCAGCTAGCCACAGAGTTAAAAAAACTTGGCGCAGACGACATCGTGATTGTCTGCGGTGGGGTAATTCCGCGTCAGGATTATAGTGCGCTGTATGCCGCAGGAGCCTCTTGCATCTTCGGGCCCGGCATTCCTATCCTGAAATCTGGACTGGAGACCCTAGAGGCCATAGAGAAAAAACGTAACGCCTAACCGCTTGGTGGCATCTGATAT
>JAQUDG010000024.1 GCA_028685815.1 Desulfuromonas sp. | reverse complement strand
AATTATAGATGATCTGGCTGAGTGCACGTGCAAGCTGGGTTTCGTTGTGAGCGCTGAGCAACATCACCGAGCCATCATTATGCAGCTGGGTGGTTTGCTGGGTACGCAACGCCTGCTGCAACCGCTGCAGGTCGGTTTCTACCGTGGTGACGGTTGCAGTGAGAAAGTCTGGCAGCGCAAGCTCGGCATCCAAGAGGGTGAGGATCTCCTGCCACAAGTACGGGAGCAGTGCCGGGTCATGGGCCAGACGGATGTTCAAATCCGGCAGAGGATTGCTGCGCAACGTGGTGAGGAGCGCGCGTAAGCGGTCGCACACACCTGACCCGAGGTGTTGCGGCGCTAAAAGCTCGACCGCCGCAAGATCGCGCAAGGTCTGGGCATCACTCGCGGCACAAGTTCCTTCCCAACCACCAGCAACCCAGGTATCGCGCCATTGCAACAGGGTGTTTGCTGTCGTCTGTGGATCTGCTGCAAACGAAGCGCTGTAGAAACGCTCGCCGTCATCGGCCTCCTGCAGACATGTCCGGTATTGTACCGTCCGGCATGCTTCGGATGTCAGCGGAGAGCTCAAGGCTAAACGCGTTTCTAGTAACGCAAGAAAGCCTAAGGGGCCGAGGGTCACCTCGCCACAGCGGGAGGTGCTATTCAGGGACTGGTAGCCATCGAGATCGACGCCAAAATATACACAGAGCATAAATTCCCTTTCTGACTCAACTCGGTTGAGTCAACGGGGGGGGGGGGGGGGATAAGTTAGAGCACATAATTAATGAGCTAATGCTACACAGAAACTTAACAGGTGTCATTCTCCATCGAAGAGAACGCTAACATTGTGAAGTTTGATTTTAGCCGCTGAATATAGGAAGCTGAGGGGCAGAATCTTCAGTGCGATCTCTTTGCGAACAGAACGCCCTAAAAACAAGATGGCATAACCTAAGGGAGGAAGTGAGAAGAGGGTCGTCGAAATACGCCAAGCCATCCCGCCCTGTAAGCGCCCGTAAGCTCGCATGGGGTTTCTCACACACAAATCGGATGCTGAAATCAGCACAACGATCTCTTGCGCTGCTGTTAGTTGCAGCACTGGCTCTTGCACTGCTAGTTGCAGGCTGCGGTAACAGCAGTTCCCATAGCGACCAGCGCGATCCTGGCGGCGATGATCCAACCTGCCCGACACTTCAGGCAGCGTCAACCAACGAATCTGGCGATGCCGTGATTCTCACCTACTCTGCACCCTTTGATGGCGAAACTGGTTTTGCGGCAGAGCATTTCTCCCTAGCGGTAAATGGGCATAATGAGACGATTACCGCCATCACGGTAGATGGAAATACTGTCGAACTAGCGCTCGCAGCAGAGATAATTGTACCGAGTGCCCATGCAGTTTCAATTTCGAATTTCGCGATGAACAACGTACTTACCCCCGAAGGGGAAGTCATTGTTTGGGGGGAGCATAGCGCCAGCGCAGCTGGGCTAGACCTTAGTAACGTGCAGAGTGTCCATCTCACCTTAGCCAGCACCGCCTCTGCCCTGAAACATGATGGCACCGTGGTGACTTGGGGGGATGCAGGCCCCTATGGCACCGGTAGCTCCGTAACGGATCAGCTTACGGGGGTGAAGCAGATTTGCTCCAGCGGCGACTCCTTCGTGGCCGTCATGCACGATGGCAGCGTGGCAACATGGGGGCTCGAATATCCCGTAGGCAACATCAATTCGGTAGCACACCTACTCACGGATGTGGAGTATGTGTTCTCCAACCGCATGGCTTTTGCCGCTCTCAAAAAGGATGGCAGCGTAGTGACGTGGGGAATCCAAGATTTCGGGGGGGATAGCAGTGGCGTAGCAGATCAACTCACCCAGGTGGTGCATATCTACTCTAGCGGTCGTGCCTTCGCCGCCCTTAAAGCAGATGGCAGCGTGGTGGCATGGGGAGACAGTAACTCCGGCGGGGATAGCAGCACCGTAGCCGATCAGCTCACCGATTTGAGCCATATTTACTCCAATAGCCACGCCTTTGCCGCCCTCAAGAACGACGGCAGCGTGGTAACTTGGGGGGGTAAATATGACGGCGGTGACAGCAGCGCCGTACAAAGCGAACTCACTGAGGTGGTGGAAATTTGTCCCACTAGGAGTCTTGTAGAAGGAGCTTTCGCTGCTCTTAAAGCCGATGGGAGCGTGGTGACTTGGGGATGTGCTGATACCGGTGGCGATAGCAGCACCGTAGCAGGCCAGCTTACCGATGTGGTGCAAATCTGCTCCAACTACTTCGCCTTCGCTGCCCTCAAGGCAGATGGCAGCGTGGCCATATGGGGAGATGGTGGGGGAGATATTGATATCGGCGGCGGCGAAGCAGATCAATTCACCAACGTGCGCCAATTATATCCAACAGATAGTGGTTTCGCTGGCCTCAAGGCTGACGGCAGCGTCGTTGGTTGGGGAGTTGGCGGCAGCGCAGTCAATACCATGAACCTCAGCGGAATTGTGAGTGTTGTCGAGGTCGCTAGCGGCTTTCTGGCGCAAAGGGCAGATGGCAGTATCGCTGCGTGGGGAGATGAGTATTTTGCGGATATTTCTGCGGTTCAGGCACAGTTAGAAGAGTTGAACTTTAACCCCACGGTAATAGTGGATATTTCACTGTCCCCGGAGGATACCATTACCGTGTCCTACATCGACCCTGATCAGGGAGTGGATGGTGAAGCATCCTTCGCGAACTGGGCAGTGACCAACATCGTCATTCCCGCCTACGCAGGAATGATGAAAACAACCAACCCCCCTCAATCCCCCCTATAGAATAGGGGGGAAGGGAGCGTAGCGGAAAGGGGGGTGGTTTGTCGCCGTCATTCTGAACTCCCCGCACCGTCATCCTGAACTCGATTCAGGATCCCCTCAAAAGAGAGGCTCCGGTGTTCGAACCAGATTGCGGGTCAAGCCCGCAATGGCGGTATTGCGTAGGAATGACAAAAACAAGCGACCCCCCTCGATCCCCCCTATTATATAGGGGGGAAGGGAGCACAGCGGAAAGGGGGGGGGGTACATTCGTTTGAGCTTGAACACCGCGATAATACAGGAAAGCAACCGTAGCGCAACCGCCTAGTTTACCATTCAAGGCTATTAGCTGAGCGGCATAGTTTTTTAATTTATAAGACGTAAATAATTTTCTATGAGGTTTCAGCCGCGGAGGATATGCTATAAAATGTAACATTTGTGCAGAGACAGCTGGGTGTGGAGCACTAACTGTCTGGCTCAACCAATATCGGCTCCGGTATACTAGGAGCAGTTCAGGGCTAAGAGTAACCATTAAGCCTTAAGAGGAATGCCATGTCACAGGGTAGAGTGCTAAGAATTTTATGGCCTGTAGTTATTCTTCTATGGAGTGGCTTTATTGGCTTGCTTGGGTGGCAACAGCATAGAAGCCAAGCTTATTTTATTGGCGAAACAGCGAAGGCCGAAGCCAAAGGCAGCTACAATAAAGATTTGGTTTATCGGCGCTGGGTCGCAATGCAGGGCGGAGTGTATGTGCCCGTTAGCCAACACACCCCCCCAAACCCATACCTAAATATTCCCAACCGCGACATAAACACCACCACCGGACACCAGCTTACCCTCGTCAACCCTGCTTACATGACGCGCCAAGTTTTCCAACTGGCTGCCGAACAATATGGGAGCCACGGCCACATAACCAGCTTAAACCCTCTTCGCCCAGAAAATGTTGCCGATGCATGGGAATTCAGTTGTCTCGAAGCTTTTCACGCAGGAGCAACAGAGATCAGCTCGGAGGAGTTGATAGATGGGGAAAGCTATTTGCGCTACATGCGTTACATGCTCACCGAAGAGAGCTGCCTGAAATGTCACGCCAGCCAAGGATACAAGCTAGGTGATGTTCGTGGCGGCATCAGCGTTTCCGTCCCGTTGGAGCAATATAAACAAGCCCAAACCTCACTTTTTAAAATCACCCTTAAACAGTTAATCGTACTGTGGACCCTGGGGATGGCGTTTTTCCTGTATTTCAGGCGGATAGTTCTTCTCCAGATAGCCAGCATCGAGGCGGCCCAGTTAAAGGCCGAACATTCCGAAAGAAAATATCGCTTAATTTTCGACGAAATGAACATTGGCTTTACCCTAATAGATCTAGAAACCTGTAAACGCACCGAGTGCAATAAATATCTTGCCGAATTGGCCGGAAGCAGCCCTGAGCAAATAGTTAAGCAAGCGCAAAAGCTGTTCACTATTGGCTGCAGTAGGAGTTCGGCCGAGATCCCCTATTATGAATCTTTACGGCAATCTGCCGGAAAAACAATCTGCGCACAGTTGACCGCGAGCGATGGGGGAACAAAGCAGGTAGAGATACAGGCGCAACCAATAACCATGGAGGGGCAAAACTTCCTCCTGTGCATGGTGGCGGACGTAACCGAACGCAAAATGCTGGAGCTGCAATCGTTCAGATTACGCTGCGCCATAGATCAGTGCCCGATAGCGGTGCTTTTGACCGATATCAACGGTACGCCCATATACATAAATAGTTATTTTGTCGATAAAAAAGGTTTCACTTTGGCCGACTGCCAGACCCCCAATAACCACCTTACGCAGTTGGTGCAGACATGGATCGGTAATATCGTCAAAGATAGGGATTCTTTCACCGCAAGCTCCAATTGGATTGAAGAGCGCCAAGCGCTGTGTAAAGATGGCTCAACGTATTGGGAGCGCACCACCTTTTCTCCCGTCCTGGATAACGCTGGTCAAGTTTCGTACTACCTTATTATCGGTGAAGACATCTCGGCGGAAAAAGATAGCGCCCTTAAGTTTGAATACCAAGCGACGCACGACCTGCTTACTGGGCTGGGGAACCGCTTTTTTCTCCAAGAGCGGGCGGAGCATGCCATGGAGCAGGTTCAGCAGAGTGGCAAAGCTATATCTCTCCTACTCCTTGATATCGACCGTTTCAAGGTTGTAAACGATAGCCTCGGCCACGGTATGGGCGATATGCTGCTAAAAATCATCGCCCAGCGCCTAACAGAAGCAGCTTGCGCAAGCAATGTAGTCGTAAGGCTAGGTGGCGATGAGTTCGCTGTCCTTGTTATCGACAATGCGAATCAAAGTTATAGTAAAGAGCTGGCCAACAAAATCCATGTAGCGATTTCCGCGCCTATCCTTATCAATGATTACAACATCATCGTAACCGCAAGTATCGGCATCTGCTCGTATCCCGAATATAGTACCAACTGCGAAGAGCTAATCCGCTTTGCAGATATCGCCATGTACCACGCCAAAGAGAGCGGAAACCGCATCTGCTTTTACGAAGAGAAGATGGAAGGCGATGTGGTTGAAACCATGCAAATAGAATCGGAACTGCGCGAAATTCTAAATTCCGGCGGACTAGAGGTTTATTATCAGCCCAAGGTAAATACTCGGAGCAAACAAATCTACGGATACGAGGCACTGCTGCGCTGGAAGCATCCCCATAAAGGGATGATCTCTCCGGCAGTGTTCATCCCCATTGCAGAACAGACGGGCCTGATTGTAGAAATAGGTAAATGGGTCATAAAAGACGTGTGCCACCAAATCAGCACTTGGCAAAAGGCTGGCCTGCGCGTCGACCCCATTGCGGTGAATCTTTCGGCAAAACAGTTTCAGAACCTGTCGCTGCTGGCGGATATAAAATCTATCCTCGCATCCAGTGGTGTCTCTGCCGAATATCTAGAATTTGAGATCACCGAAAGCACCATCATGCGCGATCCAGAAATGACCATTAAAATAATCAGCGAAATGAAAGGTATGGGGCTAAAAATAGCGCTAGATGATTTCGGTACCGGATACTCGTCCCTCAACTACTTGCGCAGATTTCCCCTAGATTATCTAAAAATAGATAAATCCTTTATCGACAACCTGACTCAAGATAAGGGTACCGACGCCGTCGCAGATTCGATAGTATCCATAGCACATAAGTTGGGGATGCAAGCGATAGCAGAAGGGGTCGAGACGGTTGAACAATTAGACTTCCTAAGCAAAATAGATTGTGATTTTATTCAGGGCTACTATTTTTACCGCCCCCTACCCGCAGCAGAGATAGCAGCATTGCTCAAGCCAGCGGAAGGTGATTACTAGCGCAAAGGATAGGTATGGCTATCAATGCTTAGAGGAGCGTTCGTGCCCGACGATCAGACGTCATAGTTGTGCAGTCCGGTCAAAACAGCTTGTTCTGCTTCTAGCCGCAACGTGGCGTAACCACCCCGCTTGAGCATAAACTTCAGATGATCCTGGAGGGGCCAGCGTAACAAAATGCAGATCAGGCTCCGAAGCACGCCACCATGGCTTACTATGGCTAGGTGGCGACAATCTTCGGCATGGATGGCCGCCGCAACGGCAGCCACGCGCTGATGGAACAGGGTCAAGGCTTCTCCACCGGGAAAACAAAAGGAGTCCGCAAAAGCGGCCCATTGATCAACATGATCCGGATCTTTGAGTAGGATTTGTTCAAACGTTAACCCTTCCCACTGGCCGAAATCAATCTCATGTAGGCGCGTATCAATGATCACTGAGCACCCCAAGCACTGGCTCAGAGGATGAGCAGTCTGACGGGCGCGCTGAGCTGGGCTGCACCACACGCGTTCAATGGGCAGATTATCGGAGGCTGTCAACCCCTGCGCCAGTTGCTGCGTATGCGCAATTCCAGCGTCACTGAGGGGGACATCGCGGTGTCCAATGTAGCGCCCACCCCATTCATCGGCAATTGCCGCATGCCTTATCAGGGTAATTTGTTTTTGCATGAGACCTGCTTTCGTGCGCCTAGCTAGAGAAACAATGAAAAATCCCCGTAACCACAGAAGGTTGCGGGGATTACTTATCTAATCCTCGTTAAGGTTCTGCCGTCTGCGCGAACACTAGCAAGAAACAGACGGGGTGTCATCTGAATATCAGCGAGCGCGGCGAGGCTCATTTGGCTGCGCTATCTTTAGTTGCCTTTAGCGTTTTCCGCCGTTGCTGCTCGCACTGAGTAGCAGACCGACGATCCCACCCAAAATAGCCCCTGACCAGGGGCTGGAAGTTGCGCCTCAGGTGTTGCCGGCACATTGTCCCATGTAGCCGATTCCGCCCCCGATGAGTACTCCGAGCAGTGTTATGAGCGCCATTTTAGTATATTTTTTATTCATCTGTTTAGTCCTTTAGGCAAGCGCTGCGCTATAGCAGCCTATATTGTATATGAACTTATATATGTTTCTGCATAATACCTGATTTGTCTTTTCGGGTAAAGAGTGGGGGCAGCAATTATTACAAAAATAGTTATAAATTGACCTAGATCATGTTTCTCACGGGTTAAAGAGATTACCCTCACCTCAACATTACAAGTCCGACATGGCTCCAGGGTCAACACTAATAGTCATATCAACACATGCACGCACCAAAGCGAGAACCTAGGAGGTTGGCATGAAATTGAAGCAAAATATAGGCGAACAGGCAATTCAGGATGTATTGACCACCCATCCGCAGATTGGAGAGATTCTGCAGCAGTTTGAGATCGGTTGCATCAGCTGCGGAGTGGGAATCTGTCAGTTGCAGGATGTCGTGAGCATCCATGGTCTTGGCGTTGAGGCTGAGCAACAGATCGAAACACAGATCAACGCTTACCTGGAAAATGGCGACGCGGTAAATCAATAATTTAAGTGAATTTTTTCTAAATCAAAGAAGGAGATAGATATGAGCACATTAGCATGTGGATGTCCCGGCACTATGGTACGCACCCTGAAGATGGCCGATAAAACAGAATCAGATAACCCTGCAACTGCGGGGGTCAAGCTTGAGTCTCAACTGCGCCAGTGGCCAACGCAGCTACATCTGGTTCCACCCACGGCACCCTACCTGAAGGATGCGCACCTGCTTTTAGCTGCAGACTGTACCCCATTTGCGTATGCAGACTTCCACCGTGATTTCATCAAGGGGCGGGTAGTTGTGAATGCATGTCCGAAACTCGACGACACCAGCCCATACCTGGAAAGACTCACCCAAATCATCCAGCAAAATAATATCCAAAGCATCACGGTCACCATCATGGAAGTACCATGTTGCCGCGGTATGGGGATGTTTGCCAAAAAGGCGATTGAGCTAGCCGGCAAAGATGTTCCGCTGGAGATTGTAACCATCGGCATCAACGGTGAAAGGAAGAGCGCATGAAAACCGCCATAAAGACCAACATAACCCAGGTTCTCGTAGAGGAGCATCAACTTATCCTGCGCATGCTTGCGCTTCTTGAAGGCAATGTACTACGAGCGGAACGCGCAGATTTTCGTGACTGGGACTTCTTTGCTGCGGGCATAGATTTTATCCGCAATTTTGCCGATCAATTTCATCACGCCAAGGAAGAGGATGTGTTGTTCACCGCGCTGGTGCGTAACGGCATGCCGGAAAAACGCTCTCCTATTGAGGCGATGCATATCGAGCATGAACAGGGACGCGCCCATGTACGTGCCATGGAAACAGCTCTCGCGGATATTCAGGCGGGGGAAACAGGGCAGATTTCCACCTTGGCACGCCATGCTAGGGGCTATACCGAGCTGCTGCGCCAGCATATCGAAAAAGAAGATACCATCCTCTATCCGCTGGCGGAGCGTGTGCTGCCAGAGAGCGCGCGTCCTGATATTATTCGTGGCTACGCACAGTCAGAGGCTAAAGCGCCGCAGGTGGAACATAAATACCGTAGCCTGGTGGAAAACTTTGAGCATAGGTATACGGACGCAGCTTAAATAACTAGGCTAGATTTGAACGAAGCAGGGAACAATGTACCCGCCTCCGCTTCCTTTGCTTACGTAATGTTGCGCAGGGTAAAATAAAATCGAAGTTAACTATTTTTGCCCCTGAACGAAGGTAAGCCGAAGCGAATCGTGTAGGTTCCGTTGACCTGTCGCTTTACGGGATCAAGGATGATGTGCGCTTCGATAGCTGGAGAGAGGATATAGAGCTCATGGGTGGTGTGGATGGTATCCGACAGCACCGCTGAGAGACTTACGGAGGAGGAAGCAATTCTCTTGTCACCTTCGGTACGGAGCAGAAACACCAGCGCCTGGTGCCATAGACGCGCGTCTAAGTCAGCGCCGTCGATTTCACGAGAAAAGGCCTCTACTTTGATTTCGGTGTAATTGCGCAGATTTGTTTTTACCGGAGTCATGCAGAAATGGGTGCCCACGATCTTGCGATTTTTGACCGTCTCAGTATATTTTGCGTGATATACCGTGTGGCTTTTAGGGGTGTGCCTTTTAAAGGGGATGGCGCCAAACGCAATGTCTGCCTGCGAAATGAACAGGCAGAACATTGCTGTAAGAACATACTTGCGCATATGTATTTTGGTCTATAGGTAAGCGTTGATTACATATTATTCCAGTAATCATAATCTTCGGCCAAGAGCTTTTGATTGTTGTAGTACCAGTTAAAGCGTGCAATGGGTAAATTAATGCGCACTGTTGCGGTAGATATACCGCCTTCGTGAATTACGTCCATAACCCTTGCTCCGCGGATGTAGCTACTAGTTTCGGACAAAATGAGATCTCTATCGGTGGTGAATTGCCCCTGCCTACTATATGACTCGACCAACAAGCCTGAAATCCGTTCCGACAAGTTACGGTATGCATCAATCGTTGCCGCACGGTCGGCCATCAGCAGATCACGCTCAATATAGCCGCTGTTGGGCGAAACGCCTCTACCAGTAACCGTCACGGGAAAGGTACGTTTTTCTGTGGCTCCATCAATGATGTGGCTGTACCTAATCACCTCTCCGTTCTCTGTTGGGACTGTTGTAGAGGAACAAGCGTATAGCGACATAACACATAGAAAAAAAGAACATTGTAGAAAAATGCGGACGCTATTTGATACCGGATTCATTGTATGGCTCCATACTGAGGTTAAAGTGACTGTTTTAGTTTCACATAAATAAAATGATCTGTCGGGATGATTCGCAGAGGTTAGCTGCTGGCAGATCACTCATAAATTTCTTAATAATCAATTATTGTATATACAAAAATTAAGATTTCTTTTCAACTAAAAACTACCAAACACCAAAATCATACACCTTCCCCACATTTATGCAGGCGCAACCACTGCAGCGCAAGCATAGCGGTGGCGTTTAGGATGCGCCCGGAATCCATCAGAGAAACCACCTCGGACCAGGGTACTGCCTGTACGCGGATATCCTCTGATTCCCCCTCGACTCCAGCCAGAGTGCCATGCAGCCCGGAGCTATCGACCTCAGCGTAGAATATATGGATCTGCTCCGAACTGCCGCCGGGGGTTAAATAATAGCGTCCGATATAGTGCAAAGAGGAGGGATAGCAGCCTGATTCTTCGTGGCATTCTCGCCGAGCCACGTCGGTGAGACTTTCCCCTTGTTCTACCATCCCGGCAACCACTTCGAGCATCCATGCTGAGTCCGGATCGTGCAGAGCACCAATACGAAATTGCTCTATCAGCACCACGGCATCGGCCTGCGGATCATACAGCAGCACCGCTACCGCCTGCCCGCGCTCTACCAGCTCACGGGTGATGATGTGCGACATTTCCCCATTATAGAGGCGGTGACGCAGCTGAAATTTCAGCACTTTGAGAAAGCCAGCATACTCTTCGGTTGTGTGGACTACCTCAACATCGCGCTGCATTTTGTGCATGAAAACCTCCGAAACAGTTACAACACTCCACGCAGATAGGTACCGGTGTGGGAGCGGGTCTGGGCGGCTACCTCTTCTGGAGTGCCGCTCGCCACAATATAGCCGCCGCCGGTGCCCCCTTCAGGGCCGAGGTCGATCACGTGGTCTGCAAGTTTTATTACATCCAGATTGTGTTCAATAATCAACACGGTATTGCCGGTATCCACCAGACGCTGGATCACCTCCATCAATTTACGCACGTCATCAAAATGTAGCCCGGTGGTGGGTTCGTCCAGAATGTAGATGGTACGCCCGGTGGCGCGTTTCCCCAGTTCGCGCGCGAGCTTAACCCGCTGCGCCTCACCGCCGGAGAGGGTGGTGGCATTCTGCCCGAGCTTGATATAGCCCAGCCCCACGTCTCTGACGGTCTGGAGTTTATTGTTGATGCGCGGGATATTTTCAAAAAACCGGCTCGCCTGATTCACGGTCATATCCAACACGTCGGCGATGCTTTTCCCCTTGTAGTGCACCTGCAGGGTTTCGCGGTTGTAACGACTGCCCCCGCACACCTCGCACTGCACATACACATCGGGGAGAAAGTGCATTTCGATCTTCATCACTCCATCGCCGCTGCACGCTTCACAGCGTCCCCCTTTAACGTTAAAGGAGAACCGTCCCGGCTTATAGCCGCGCACCTTGGCTTCGGGTAGTTGAGCAAACAAGTCGCGGATATCCCCAAAGACGCCGGTATAGGTAGCCGGATTGGAGCGCGGGGTGCGCCCGATGGGGGACTGATCGATATCTACCACCTTATCCAGCTGCTCGTGCCCTTCGAGGCGACGATAGATCCCACCTTTCTCGCGGCTGCGGTTGAGTTCATGCGCCAAGGCACGGTACAGGGTATCAATAACCAGAGTGGATTTGCCCGAACCGGAAACTCCGGTTACACAGGTGAGCACCCCGAGGGGGAAACGCACATCCAAATTGTGTAGATTGTTACTGCTGGCACCCTTGAGTTCTATAAAGCGCTCACTGCAGCGCCGCTGCGCCGGCACCGGAACCTCCAGCACTCCGTTGAGATATTTCCCCGTGAGGGATTCGGGATCGGCCAGGATCTGTTCCGGAGTACCTTGGGAGACTACCCTGCCACCATTTATACCCGCCGCTGGGCCCATATCGATGACGTGGTCAGCTTCGAGGATGGTTTCTGCATCGTGCTCTACCACCAGCACTGTATTGCCCAGATCACGCAGATGCATAAGGGTATCAAGCAGGCGGCGATTATCCCGCTGGTGCAGACCGATGGAAGGTTCGTCCAGAATATACAGCACCCCCATCAGGGAGGAACCGATCTGGGTCGCAAGGCGAATACGCTGCCCTTCGCCGCCGGAGAGGGAACCCGCCGCACGACTCAAGGTGAGGTAGTCGAGCCCAACCTGGTCAAGAAATCCTAAACGCTCGTTGATCTCCTTCAGAATCCGGCGTCCGATCTCAGCATCCTTGGAGCTGAGCTTCAGGGTGGAGAAAAAGGCGCGTGCCTGGGCAATGGAGAGGCGGGTGATGTCGTCAATGTTCTTCTCCGCCACGCGCACATGCAGCACCTCGGGGCGTAGACGCGCACCGTTACAGGTGGGGCACGGCATGATATCCATGTAGCGTTCCATCTTTTCGCGCAGATTGTCGCTGTCACTCTCGCGATAGCGCCGCTCTAGGCTTGGGATCACCCCTTCGAAGGCTTTCTCAAAGTAATGGCGCTGCTCCCCCTGATCGTAATAAAAGCGGATCTGCTCCTTGCCAGAGCCGTACATGAGCATCTCTCTGATCTCAGCGCTCAAGTCGGCATAGGGGGTATCGAGGGAGAATTTGTAGTGGTGGGCGAGGGCATCCAACAACTGCTGATAATAATATGCGCGCCTCGTCACCCAAGGTTCGATGGCACCTTCACGCAGGGTCACTTCTGCATGAGGGACAACCTGTTCCGGGTCAAAATAGTTGCGCGTCCCCAAGCCGGAGCAATCGGGGCAAGCCCCTTGGGGATTATTGAAGGAAAACAGGCGCGGCTCAATCTCCATGTAGGAGAGGCCACAGTCGAGACATGCATGTTTTTCGGAAAAGCGCAGACATTCACCCTCCACCACCTGGACCTGCACCAATCCTTCCCCCAGACGTAGCGCGGTCTCCAACGAATCAGCCAAGCGCCCTTCGAGTCCCTCTTTCATAATCAGGCGGTCAACCACCACCTCAATAGTATGTTTTTTGTTTTTGTCCAACTCAGGAGCTTCGGCCAATGCATAAATCTGTCCATCGATGCGCGCACGCACATAGCCTTCAGCCTGCAGTTGTTTCAGTTCGCGCTTATATTCCCCCTTGCGCTCACGCACCAGAGGAGCCAGCACCAGCAGGCGCGTACTTTCGGGCTGTTGCATCACCTGATCTACAATCTGCTGCACGCTCTGGGGTTCGATCTCACGCCCGCAGCGATGACAAAATATTTTACCGATGCGCGCAAACAGCAGGCGCAGGTAGTCGTAGATCTCGGTCACAGTCCCGACGGTAGAGCGTGGATTTTTCGAAGTGGTTTTTTGCTCGATGGAGATCGCCGGGGAGAGTCCGTCGATGCTATCCACATCGGGTTTTTCCATCTGCTCCAGAAACTGGCGCGCATAGGCAGATAAACTCTCCACGTAGCGGCGCTGACCTTCGGCGTAGATGGTATCGAATGCCAAGGTGGACTTACCCGAACCCGACACTCCGGTGATTACCACAAGTTTATCTCGGGGTATCTCCACGTCGATATTCTTCAGGTTGTGCTCACGCGCTCCCTTGACAATAATTTTATCGAACATGCATAAACCTTCCTGTTTTGGCTTATTTTTCTTTAGCTGACACTTGCCTAACTCGAGCCATCCCACGAGCTATCAATTCATCTGCTCGGTATACCCATCTGCACCGCCATATTGATGGCGGCGATCAGACTCTGTGCACTGGCCTTGCCACTTCCCGCCAGATCATATGCAGTGCCATGATCCACCGAGGTACGAATTATGGGCAGCCCCAGGGTGACATTGACCCCGTCCTCAAAGTGGAGCAGCTTCAGCGGAATCAGCCCCTGATCGTGGTACATACACACCACGGCGTCATACGCCCCCTGCACCGCGAAGTGGAACAGGGTGTCGGCACTGTGGGGGCCGCTGGCTTGAATTCCCAGTGCAAGCGCCTGCTCCAGTGCCGGAACGATAAACCGCTCCTCTTCATCCCCGAACATCCCCCCTTCCCCCGCATGGGGGTTAAGGGCCAACACCGCGATGCGCGGCGCGGAAGCAGGGCAGAAATAGCGCTGCAGAGCCGTATGGGTAATCTTAATGGTCTCAAGTATTTCTGCGCTAGTCACTGCGGTGGGAACATCCCTCAGCGCCAGATGGGTGGTCACCAGACACACCCGCAGGCGCGGCCCCGCCAGCATCATCACCACCTTTTTCACTCCACAGCGCTGCGCTAACAGCTCCGTATGCCCGGGGAATTCGCACCCAGCGGCGTGAATCGCCTC
The DNA here is from genome assembly GCA_028685815.1 of Desulfuromonas sp. Taxonomy (GTDB): domain Bacteria; phylum Desulfobacterota; class Desulfuromonadia; order Desulfuromonadales; family Desulfuromonadaceae; genus JAIVHC01. The sequence continues at coordinate 13,495 of JAQUDG010000024.1, read as the reverse complement.
TTTTTGAATCGGCGCGGTGATCATCCCTGCAGCCTCTCCCGCTTGGCAGCGCGCACAGGCCCATTCGATATAATCTAGCATGGCGCGCCCGTTGGCAGCGCTTATGCGCCCGAACGGGGTCAGATCAGGATCAAGCTGCGATAACGGCATAACGCGCAGACGCTGCTGCGCAACCTTAAGCACCATCTCCGCACCCGTACCGGCAACCACCTCCACCTTGTGTCCGAGCACTGCGGCGGCGCGGCACAATATGGCCACGTCTCCGGCAACAACAAATGTATTGATATTGGCCCCAGCAGCGTCGCCGCCAGTCGCGGCAGGAGCCAGCGCTCCGGAAAGAAGCGCCTGTATAATTATTTCCGGCCCGATTCCGGCAGGGTCGCCCATAGTGATAATGAACGGTTTAGCCATATCTCCTCCGCAGTGTGTAGATGTAAAGTTATCGAAAATTCTAAGGAAATGCGCAACAGATTATAATAACTGACTTAAGAAGTTGCGTATAGAAGAAAGATATAGCCAGACCGTCCAGCGGCGAAGATATGGCAGGCAAACTGGATGACACGGAGAGATTAAATGACTCTTTGGCAGACATTCTGTTCCGTAGAAAACAATCTTTTCATCAGACTTAGACTATTCTCATTTTCTTGGTATATTTCATGCTTGTTTCATGTTTCTTATATGTTTTATACATTCTTTCAGTAACCCAAACTGGGGATTTCCTCGGGAATCCTTCGCTGCGCCAAGTACCAGTTACGTCATATAACGTGCATCACCCGCCTTTGGTGGCAGAACTCCTTGTCCATTACCCATGCTCAGGATAACCACAAATATGCCTTACCTATCCCGCAGACCCACCGCTACGTACAAACAAATGAAATTTCTCGGTTCCAGCGCCGCACTCCTGCTTGCTCTTTTCAGCATACTGCGCCTGGCTCTACTCCTGTACAATTTTGACCAGGCCGCAACCAGCAGCTGGATGGACATCGTTGAAGCCTTCGGCAACGGGCTGCGCTTCGATCTGCAATTGAGCGCCTATATTTTCAGCCCCCTGGTGCTCACCCTGTTATTGCCGAATCCTGCTGCGCACAGAAAACTTCAGCTCCTGTGGCTCTGGCTAGCCAGTTCCGCCACTGTCTTGGTCGGCCTCATAGAGATGGTGTTTTACCGCGAATTTCATCAGCGCCTTAATGGTTTGGTATTTCAGTATATGCAACAGGACCCCAAAACCGTGCTCAGCATGATTTGGTACGGATTTCCGGTGCTGACCTTTTTGAGTGTATGGGTGGGAGTAAGCGTTATTGTGGCGCTGGGATATCGAAACTTTCACAGGCGCACCCGCACCGAAGCCCACACCCAACGGACACTTGCATGGTGGAAACGGACAGGCATCTTTATTCTGTGTGCCGCAGTAATTGTTCTATCTGCGCGCGGTACCTTGCGCCAAGGGGCACCTTTGCGCTGGGGAGACGCTTTTACCACGAATTCGACATTTACCAATCAACTCGGGCTCAACGGAACCAGGAGTCTATTCAAGGCGGCTAACAAACACTTCTCGCGTGAAACAGGGAAGCTGTGGAAAAAACCCATGCCTGAGGAACAGGCACGCGCCAGCGTACGCGAGGTGCTGGTTACCCAGCACGAGATCCTGATAGATGAAAATATAGCTCCTGTTCGGCGCATTTACACCCCACCACCGGAAGGTGTTTTAGAGGTTAAAAATGTGGTGGTAATTCTACTTGAGAGTTTTGCCGCACGTTATGTTGGCGCTATGGGCGACGAAAACAACATCACCCCCTATTTTGATCAATTGACGAAGGAAGGGCTGTTGTTTACCCGCTTTTTTGCCAACGGCACCCACACCCATCAAGGACTGTTTGCCACCATGACCTCATTCCCAAATCTACCCGGGTATGAATACTTGATGCAAATCCCCGAGGGAGCACATGACTTTTCTGGCCTGACCAACCTGTTGAGTGCAAAGAAATTTGCCAATCTATATGTCTACAATGGTGATTTTGCGTGGGATAATCAATTTGGTTTCTTTGCAAATCAGGGGATGAAAAACTTTATCGGACGCGACGATTTCATCGATCCGGTGGTTAAAGACCCAACCTGGGGGGTTTCAGATCAAGATGTATTTGACCGTGCGGTGGAGGAATTCGCACACCTCCAAAAAGGGGAACCGTTTTTTGCCCTGCTTCAGACCCTGTCGAACCATACTCCGTATCCTCTGCCTAACCCCCTGCCCACCGAGGAGGTCAAAGGGGTTGGCGCGGTAGATAAACACTTGAGTGCCATGCGCTATTCCGACTGGGCTCTGGGGCAATTTTTCGACGCCATCCGCACCATGCCCTTTTACAATCAGACCCTTTTCGTGCTGGTGGGCGACCACGGCTTCGGCAATGATGAGCGCGTCACCGAAATGGATCTCAACCGCTTCCAAGTGCCGCTGCTTCTGCTCGCTCCGGGGATACAGGAAATCTTTGGAGAACAGTGTAACCGGGTAGGCTCGCAAGTGGATATTGTCCCAACCATTATGGGACGTCTGGGCGAACAGGTTCAACACCAATGCTGGGGTCGTGATCTGCTGGCGCTACCCGCAGCTGATCCTGGTTTCGCCATCATCAAGCCATCCGGCAGCGACCAGAGTGTGGCCATCATACAAGATAATAACATCCTGGTATGGCCAGAGGAGCGCAAGCCGACGCTGGAGGAGTATGATATGCACCGCCATTCCGCCCAAGAAGTGGAAAATCCAACTTTAAGCGAAAAACTGGGCGAAATCCTCCAAGCGTATATAGAAACGGCAACCTTAAGTCTGCAGCAAAACACCACCGGAGCGCAAACCCCCACGCCCAGCGTGGAGAGGAAATAAAATATGTCTGTACCAAAGAAAAATACCGGGCTGCGGCGCATCGTTCTTGCCGGGGGTTATTCCCTGAAAGGGCTGGCGGCAGCATGGCGCCATGAAGCGGCGTTTCGCCAGGAAGTGGTTCTGTGCGTTATTCTCGTACCGGTGGCTTTGTTGGTCGAGGTCAGCATGGTTGAACGCCTGCTGCTTCTGGGTTCATTGATTCAGGTCTTGGTTGTCGAATTGCTCAACTCAGCTGTTGAAGCGATAATTGATCGCATTGGACCTGAATGGCATGAGCTTTCTGGCCGCGCTAAGGATTTAGGTTCGGCTGCGGTATTTTTAAGTCTTATATTTATGGCTATTACCTGGGCTGCAATTCTGGGCGCCCGTATGTGTTATTAACAAAAAAACTCCACAGGCGGGTGGATTCGACTGTGGAGCGTTGAAGTTAATTTTTGGCGAGGCTGTTCAGGCTTTGTCAGCAACCTCTGCCTTGCTGCCTGCGACCCCTTTGACGATACCAAGCAGCATCATGGTTGCAGGTACCAGTTGCGCTACTACTACCAGGGCGCAGAAACCAAGGAAAGCCCAGACTAAGATGCCGCTGTGATCGGTGCGCCCGGCAGTTGCTGCCAGTGCGGGCATGGCGGCGCTGAAGGTAATCAAGGTGGCCAGTACGATTTTAGTGAGTGTTTTAATGATGTTTCTCCTAATGCTTGGGTTTATTTTTTATGGATAAAGTTTTTATTTGGTGTGTGCTTAGTGCTCGGTTACTTCCTTGTCGCTTTTAAGCCCTTTGCCAATCCCGACTAAAAGGAGCGCGGCGGGTGCGAACTGGCAGGTTACTATCAGGCCGCAGAGTCCTAAGAAGGCCCAGGTCAGGAGGCCAGAGTGTGATGCCTGTGCGGTGGCGGCGTATACTGGGGAAGCGGCGAGGATAGCTACTGTAGTTGTGATGATAGTCTTTTTCATGGTGTCCTCCTGGTTTATGGTGCTGCCCTAGCTGCGGGCGTTTTATGTTTGAGTTGGTGTGTTTCGTCTTTCTTGCCTTTCTAACACTGCTAGTTGTGTGCCAAGTTTTGCAAATAAACTCGACATAAAAACATTACTGCGTAACTTACTGATAAAACACGTATTATCCCATCAACAATCGTTTTACATCCCTGTACAAATCAAATTCTACCCCCATTCGCCGACCTGAAACCTGACTTGACGTATATAAATATTATACATCTAAACGTAACGATCTAAGAGACGCGATCTGAGCAAACCCATCTGTAACTATTTGATTTACATAATTTTTCTCGTGCCAGACGATATATATAAACCAAGCATGAACCAAAAATATATTTATTTTGGGGTGTATGGAAAAAATATCTGTAGAAGTTTGCGGGGAAGCTTTCCTGGAATCGATGGCTGGGTTTATTTCCCCTGATTCGCCCCACCAGCCTTGTATTACCGTTGATGCACGCTAAAGTCTCTAGACAGCTGGGTTTCTGCGCTATGACTCCCTGAGTTACGCTGCACCAAACTGGGTGTAGCAACTCTGGCACACCAAATATGGTAAAAAAAACCTGAAATATTAAATCGTAGCGATTCAGTGTGGAATGTCTTGCCAAATGTGTAAAAGTGCATTATTAAATGGTGGAACGCGCGTTCGGATATGCATCAATTGCGGAAATGAGTATTCGTTTTTCACATTAAAAAGCAAAATGGAAGGGGTGATGTATTCACTAATGGAAGATTCGGGCATGTTCAACCCTAATGTAATGGAGGCAGAATGAAAGGTTGGCTACGGCTGTTTGTCTGCGTGGCTGCTCTGTTTGGCGTCGTTGCGCCACCAGACAGCGCGTCAGGACTTACAGTATCGGGGCGGTCAAGTACAGAACTTGAATGGTTTGATACCGGTGACGGTAAAACCGCAGTACCCTTTTACCAGTACATGCTGCTCAATGTGAATGACATTGACAACAATGGTATGACGTTCAGAGGATACGGCAGGTTCGGAAATGACTTGGCCAATGAAGCAGATGTAGATAGTCGCTTGTACTATGCATACATCGAAAAAAATAACCTGGTGGAAGATCTGGATATCCGTTTAGGACGTCAGTTCATCTCTACCACAGCCGGTGCATCCATAATGGATGGTCTGCACCTAAAATACTCCGGTCTGGAGCTGTTTGATATCACCCTGTTTGGTGGTGGTGACGTCGCTTACTACGATGGTTACAACGCCAAGGATCTGATTGGCGGCGTTGAGATCAGGCGCACATTCTTTGACGAGCTCAATGTAGGTCTCTCTTATCTACAAAAGTGGGACCATAGTGAGTTGGCCAATGAGATTTTTGGTCTTGATCTCGATTATGATTTTGCTAATTCTCTGTATATCTACAGTGAAACTCAGTTCAACTATCTGGCCAATACTGTTAGTTATTTCTTGGGTGGTGCCAAGTGGCATCAGAGCGAAAACTGGTCTTTACGCGCGGAGTACCTGTATTCCCTGCCGGTTTTCTCTTCCACCTCCATCTACTCGGTATTCGCAGTGGATGAGTACGAAGAGATTTTTGTCGAGTATGAGCGCCGTCTTGGCGACGGCTGGCGCATGTTTGCCAACTATGCGCTTGAGATGTACGAGTACGATAAAAATGCCAGCGTGTACGAAGCCGGTATCGAGAAAATCCGCACTGGGATGTTTTATGGTTATCTCAGTGGGGTGTGGCGCGATGACCCCGACGGACAAGATCTGGCCGGAGCCAAGCTGTATGTCGCTGCCAACGTAAATCAGACCCTAAGTTTCGGCGTGGGGGTCCACCTCGACGTGATGGAGCGCTATCTGGATGAAGACCAAGATGAGACCACCAACACCCGTGTTTGGGCTGATGGTACCATCACTTTCAACCGCAGTGTAAACCTGCAGGCCAAAGTTGAACGGATTGAAAGCGATTTGTGGGATGAATATTACCGCGGTCGTGTGCGTCTAAACATCCGTTTCTAGGGAGGAGTCAAATATGCAACACCGATTAATACTTTGTCTGACCATCCTGGCCATGTTGGTGACATCTCCGCTGTGGGCGACACCGTTTGATCATGACGAACATGTCACGATCCTCGGCGGCGGGAACAACTGCTCCAGTTGTCATGTGGCTGAGAGTGATTCAATCATTCCAGCCAGGGATGTATGCATGGGCTGTCATGATTCGGCCATGCTTAAAGAAGTATCTTTTCCGGGACTGAAAACCCACGGCGTTACTTGGCCACTCAGTCACCGCTCTGAAGCAAAAAGCAAGAGGATTGATTGCGCAGCCTGTCATCAGCAGGATGAGTGTCTGAAGTGTCATGCTTCGGGCTTTGCCGATGAAATGGGCAGTTTCAGCAACAGCTTGACCAATGTGCACACCAGCGATTTTCACGTTACCCATCCGCTGGCCGCACGCACCAACCCGCAACTGTGTACTAGTTGCCACGAATCCAGCTATTGCAGCGACTGCCACGGTAATTTCCGTCGCGGTTCTCTCACTGGGGCTTCACATCAGCGCAGCTTCGGCAGCCTGACTGTTGGTGGGCCAACCGGCAAGGCACACTCTGAGTTCAACGAAAATCAGTGCCAGATCTGTCATGTAGATTCTATTTTACCCACGCATGAATGGACCCGCGGCCACGCCCGTGAAGCGCGGAAAAACCTGGTCACCTGTCAGGCGTGCCATCCCAATGGCGATACCTGCATCAAGTGCCACAGCGCCCGCAGCGGCTTAGGTGTAAACCCGCACCCGAAAGATTGGAAAGATATTGATGGCAGGCTGCGGCGTGCCAGTGACGGCAGAACCTGCCGCAAATGTCACTAAACACTCATACCTACAGGAGGTTTGAATGAAGGTTAAACAATGGTTTTCTTTTTGTGCGCTCTTGTGCAGCATTTTGCTGCTGAGCGCATGCGGAAGTAATTCCGGTTCCGGCGGAGACAAGAACGCGCCACCGGCTGGTGGCGATCTTGGAAAAGACGAGATTTCCGACATCAAATATGTCGGCACCGATAAGTGTATCGGCTGCCACGATGATTTCAGCTGGAGTGCCGATATCGTAGATGCATACCTTATGGGTAAGCACGTTATCCACAGCGATCATATAACCGCGGCAAATAAAGCTGATGGCTGCCTCGTCTGCCACGACCCCATCGGTGATGGCCCTCTGCTGGAGGCTCTTATCTCCGCTGCTAACGTTCCCACCGAAGGGCTGGCCGCAATTGGCTGCGAAGCCTGCCATGGTGCTGGTGGCGACCACTGGGGCATTGGCCCCATGCCTATAGCTAAGCCCTTGGCGAGTGCATGTGCAACCTGCCACGACAAACTGCCAGAAGACCACTTACGCTTTCACCCTGAAGCAGACAATATCGCGACTAATTTCTATGCATCCCGCCATAATACAGCTTCGGTACGAGAGAGTGCGAGATGCTCTAAGTGTCATACCGATGAGGGGGGTCGCTTATATAAAGGTGTAAGCACCAAAACCCAGCTGGACGTTTTAGTCCAAGCCGTAACAAGTAAAGAACCAGTACAATGTAAAACCTGCCACGATCCACATCATGCTGGTGGTCTCCTGCTGGACAAGGTAGAGAGCCGCGGCACCCTTATCGCTTCAGCAGAATACGCTACCTGCACGAACTGCCACATGAGTGATCGGGACGATCCAAGTGATGCGGAGTGGATGTATCATGCAGGGGATTATGCCCGCATTATTACCGACACCCATTACGATAACCCGGCTACACCAGATGTAATTGAGGGTTATACGCTTGATAAGAGAAATAACCGCTCATGCCGTGACTGTCATGATGTGCATGCAGTTATGGATATACGTAGCGGTAACACCATCCATGAACAATGGGCGCAATCTCGTCACGCCGGAACCATCGGCGCCATCAAGAATGCTGCTGCTAGCACGGAAGCAAACGGGACCGTAGAGCAAACATTGGCCATTAAAGGAGCCGGTGTTCCCGCTTCCAGTTCATGGCCACACTATGACTGGGATGCTGGCGACCGCCAAGGCTGCCAGAAATGCCATACCTCCACCGGTTTTGCTAATTTTGCCAGTAACCCTGCCGGATACATCGCGGCCAACAACGATTTTTCCCACCTCGATGGCTGGAAGAATGATGCTGGCGCTATAACTTCTTCTGGACAAAATGAGCTCCTTTACTGCTGGGGCTGCCATAGCGATAATTCTGGTGCTTTGCGCAATACAGGCGCGGTGACGGTAGATTACACCGTTGATGGAGTTAACCCCATCCTTGCAGATATTGGCGCTTCAAACGTCTGCGTAACCTGCCATGTCGGACAAGGGAACATGGATACGCTCATAGACAACGCCTCGGCTAACCCTGCAAAGGATATCTCTGCACTCAAGCCTGGCTTTGGACCTGGCACCAAAAACGTAACCATTACCCATTATCTGGCTACAGCAGCAACCATCTTCCAGGCCGAGACACGGATCGGCTATGAGTATCCCGGACAGAGCTACGCAGATCCTGCGTATTTTGCCCATAATAATATTGACGTTACCGGAGCTGGACCCTGTGTTGCTTGTCACATGGAGACCAATGAGCCGCACGCCTGGAAAATTGTAACCAAGGACAGTGCCGGCACTATTACGGCTCTCAACGCCACCTCTTGTGTAGAATGCCATAGCGGAAGCCACGGAGCAGCACTGGTCGTTGACAATGCCGCTGCCGCAGCATTGCTACAGGGTGAAGCACAAGGATTCCATGAAGCCCTAGAGATTCTAGAGAATGCGCTGATTGCTAAAGGGTTAACCTTCACTGGCAACTATCCTTACTTCAGTGGTGCCAGCTGGACTAACGAAGGTAACATCGGTGCTGCGCACAACTTCAACTATCTACACCATGAGCCCGGTGCCTATGCCCACAACCGCGTATATACCAAACGCCTGATCTTCGATTCCATTGACTGGGTCGATAACTATGCTATTGATGGAAGCATAAGTTTCAATGCTAATGCGTACCCAGCAGCGGCTGTTTGGTTCGGTGCCGAAGGTGGAGTAGTAAATAAACGTCCATAAGATATTTACCTATCGCCCTTAACCAAAAGCGGGCTCCTTCGGGAGCCCGCTTTTTTTATGGTACGCCTATTTGACAATAGTAAACCGGCCCTATGGTTGACATAGGCACTCCCGCCCCCGTATACATATGCGTACTTCCAGTTTTTGCGCATTCAAGTTTCACCCATCGCATACACCCAGTTACCTCCCAGGAGAAACAAATGGCTCCAAAATTGTTCGGCAAAATTAAAGCTGAAACCCAGAGCCTTAAAGATCACATCTCCCTGCATGGCCCGCGCAAGATAATTTTGTACCAAGCAGGGATAGCCATCGGCGCAATTATTGCCGCGTTTGGCTACAGCATGTTTATGATTCCGTTCAATCTGGCGGCTGGGGGGGTAGCAGGGCTGGGGGTTATTATCTCTCACTTTTCCGGCCTATCCCCCGGAACGCTGTACATGCTGATGAACCTACCCCTCCTCGTGCTGGGCTTTATCCAGCTGGGGCGCTTTCGCTTTCTGTTCTCGTGTCTGTTGTCGATTGTGGTGTTTTCCATCGCGGCGGATATTTTCAGCGCCTCCATGCCACGCAACATGCATACCTTTCCTATTACGCAAGATTTACTCCTAAATTCTATCTACGGCGGGTTGTTTTTTGGCCTCGGAGTGGGACTGGTGTTGCGCTACGGGGGCAATTTTGGCGGCACCGTCATCCCAGCGCAGATTCTGTATAACAAGACCGGCTACCCCTTGAGTCAGGCTTTTTTCTACCTTGACGGCGGTATAATTCTGCTGGCTGGGGCAGTGTTTGGCTGGGAGCTGGCGATGCTGGGAATGTTAGCGCTACTGGTCGGGGGGATGACGGCAGATTTGGTGCTGGAGGGACCAAGCCAGGTGCGCACCGTCACCATAGTCAGTCAGAATCCAACCATGCTTAAACACACTATTCTGGCGGATCTGGGGCGGGGTATCAGCTTTTGGGATGTAACCGGAGGGTATTCAAATCAAAACTTTACCATGCTGTTCTGCACTATCACACGTTCGCAGGTGCAGGATTTAAAAGCTATTGTGGCAGATAATGACCCAGATGCATTTTTGGTAGTCGGGATTGCGCAGCAGGCGGTGGGGAGCTTCAGCTTTAAGGGACATAATTCACGTACCTCGCGGCAAAAGCCACCCTCACCTATTTCATCCAATGTGCCTGCTAATGCGCCCGCCGCACCCGATATGTTGCTGCAGATAAACACTGCGAACCGTCCTGCGCCATCATCAGAGCCTGATGCTGACGTGTAAACTTATAACTTTGCACTTTTTTTATTAATATCGCTGATTGGGAGTGTTCTGCGCCTGTTGCAGCGGCTCAATGGTGATTGCAACCCGTCGGTTCATCTGGCGCCCGCTGAGGGTATCATTGGATGCGATGGGCTTACTCTCGCCAAACCCGATAGTACTCATACGCTGCGGTGCTACTTGGTAGCCGGACAAAATCCCTTTTACCGCTTCAGCGCGGCGCTCAGAGAGGCTCTGGTTATAGGTCTCGGAGCCAGTGCTGTCGGTATGTCCAGCAATCTGCAACCGGGTCTGTGGGTAGGCGTTAAGAACATCGGCGACGCGCTTTAGTTCATCATATCCCCCTGCTTTAACTACGGCTGAATCTACATCAAACAACAGATCGGACTTGAAGGTAACCGCCAAGGTCTGAGCATCGCGCTGAATACTGGCACCCTCAACAGAAGCCAAGCTCTGGCGCATCTCCTGTTCCTGCTTCTCCATATAGTTGGAGAACACTCCACCGGTCACACCACCCAGTGCTGCACCTACTCCGGCACCGATCAGGGTAGAGCGCGTATCCCCGCCAATTAACTGCCCAAGTCCGGCCCCCACGGCGGCACCAGTTCCGGTACCAATTGCGGTACCGCGCTGGGTTTTACTCATAGGTTCCGCACAGCCGACCAGCGCTACTGCCAAAACAACAAGGGTAATTCTTCGCATATTTTACTCCTGATTTATCTGGTTAGACTTACTTTCTTGACCGCTTGATTGTACCGCCAAATACGCTTTTCTCAATCCGCCTGACTATAATTCTTAGACTTTTAGAACGGGTGCAAAGCTCCTGTGCGCTGCATCCTTCAGTCTTTGCGCTCTCGGGGCAGAATGATGCTGACCTGTAAGCCCCCACCGCTGCGATTACTTGCTGTAATGGTGCCTTTATGGAGTTCCACCGCACGCCGAGCAATCGCTAGCCCGATGCCAGTGCCACCGTTGTTACGCTCGCGCGCTTGGGCGACGCGATAGAAGGGGATAAAAAGCTTTTCCACTTCTGTTTCGGGCACCCCCGCGCCCCGATCCTGGATAAGCAGGTGTATCTGCTCTGCATCGGAGCAGACCTTGATGTCAACCTGCGTAGCTGAAGCGGTATAGCGCACCGCGTTGCGAATTACGTTTTCAAACGCGCGCGCCATCAACTCCGGCACCACCGCCAACTTCGCCTCTCCTTCCACCTCCAGCACCACCCTGACATCACGCTTGGTGGCTTCATAGGTAGCATCCTGCACAATATCGGCGAGGAGGTGCCCCAGATCAACCTCTGTGCGTATCAGGGTGGTCTCGGCGTGTTCCATGCGGGTCAAATCTAGCAACTCGCCGATCATGGTGTTCATCCGTTCACTTTCTAGCTCAATGCGCTGTAAGCTTTTTTCCTGCTTTGGAGTGCAACCCTCGTTGCGCACCAACTCCAGTGCAATGCCAAGCCGGGTCAGGGGTGAGCGCAGCTCGTGGGAGATATCTCGCAGCAGACGTTGTTGCCCTCCCACCAGTGCTTCAATTCTGGTGGCCATTTCATCAAAGTCCGAGGCCAACAGCGCGATCTCGTTACCCCCTTTTATTTCGGACCCGATGCGTGTACTTAGATCACCCGAAGCAAAGCGATGGGTAGCAAGACGCAAGCGACTAATGGGGGTGGTAAACGAGCGCGTGAGGATAAAACACCCTAGGGCGGTCATGCTAAGGACAAACAGCAGCTGCCAGCCAAACAACCCACGGGTCAGCTCGGCGACGATATGTTGGGGTACAGGACGGTTAGGCAACCACGCAGCGGCCACATAATTCTTACCACTATCGCTTTGCACCACTGCGGCCAGTGCATTTCTGCGCCCACCCATAGGGGATTCTACCTCACCGGTCTGGAGGGTACGGATCACCAAATTCTGCATTCCACATGCAATCTTGCTCTCAATCAGAGGGGTCGCGTCTGCGTCAAACAGGATAAGCGCCAGCCCCTGTTCGCGGCGTAGAGTGTGCGTGTAGGTTTTTAGGGCATCGACGCCCTTGAGCTCGTAACGGTTCACCGCTTCGCTTCCATATTCGATGGCGGCACGCTGAGCCAGATGGCGGTGCATCGCGGGAGGAAACTGCTGTTCGCGAAATAGGGTAAGGCCAACTATCACCACTATGACTAGAACAATAAGGCCCCAGAAATAGAAAAATATTTTAAAAAACAGGCTGCGCATGTTCAAAGTTTTGCTCCGGTGGCGTACATGTATCCCGCGTTGCGCACCGTGACGATGCGCTCTCTTTCCTGCACTTTACCTCCCTGCTGATCCCTCTTTTTTTGCGCCTCATCAGGATGTTGTTTGAGTTTTCTACGCAGGGCACTGATATGCACATCCACGCTGCGATCGTAGGGCGAATTGCGCCGCCCCAGCACTTCTTCCACCAATTCCTGGCGACTCACCACTTCTCCTGCGTGGCGCAACAACATGGCGAGCAGATCAAACTCCGCCGAGGTGAGCTCCAAATTCTGCTCTGCGCGTTGAACCGTGCGGCTGCCGGGGAACAGGCGGATATCGCCCACTTCTAGGGTTTCCGACCCTGACGTATCTCCACTTTGAACTGCGTCACGCTGCGTGATCAGTCGGCGTTGAATGGCGCGAATACGGGCCATGAGTTCGCGCGGGTTGAACGGTTTGGGCAGATAATCATCGGCCCCAAGCTCCAGCCCGACAATACGATCTATCTCTTCCCCACGGGCGGTGAGCATGATTATCGGCACCTGCGATTCCTTACGGATGGCACGCAACACATCGAAGCCGTTCATCTCCGGGAGCATCACATCGAGGATAACCAGATCAACCTTTTGCGTCAACGCCGCCTGCACCCCGATATCACCCTGATGTACACTGACAATATCGAGCCCTTCGGCACCTAAATAATCATGCAGCAATTCGCACAATTCCTTGTCATCATCTATGATCAATATTTTGTGCATGATGTCTCCCCTTACTACAAGTACTGCGTTCTCTCTGAGGTTAACTCTGGCTTCTCATTACACCTCCCCAGCTGATATACCTTATACGTGTTACCTCCGGTGTTTAGGGTAAAATATTGTTAAGAACAAAACCCAAGAGAGAGACCGCCTTTACAAAACTTTACCTTTCCAGCACAGCTCTTAACCCACTTATGCAGACGCATCGGTTATTGTTCAACCACGATAAATGACTCTCCAGGGGAACAAACTCCTGGAATAAACAGAGGGTAAACTTTTCCCAAAACCGAAAAAGGAGCATACCATGAAATTCTCTCGCGTAATTAT
>JAQUDG010000128.1 GCA_028685815.1 Desulfuromonas sp. | reverse complement strand
CACGCGTGATTCTTGGAACGGTCGCCAAGGAAAACCCTGAACTGGTGCGTCAAGCGTGCGCGAAATTCCCAGGGCGGATCGTGGTTGGAATTGATGCCAGAGATGGCATGGTTGCGGTGCGCGGTTCGGCAGAAATTACGCAAAAAAAGGCAGTGGATATGGCCCGCGAGTTTGAAGGGATGGGAGTCGCAGCCATCATCTACACCGATATCGCCCGCGACGGCATGATGCAGGGGCCGAATATAGAGGCTACCGCCGCTCTTGCCGATGCAGTCTCCATCCCGATAATCGCCTCCGGTGGAGTGTCGAGCATGGAGGATATCCGCAATCTCAAAACCATCGAGGCGCGCGGGGTGTGCGGCGCTATTACCGGCAAAGCTATCTACAGCGGCGCCTTGGATCTGCGCGCGGCCATTGCTTGCGCCAAAGGGTTGGATAAGGACGGGAAGGAGATTTCATGCTGAGTAAACGGATCATTCCGTGTCTGGATGTTAAAGACGGGCGCGTGGTTAAGGGGGTCCAGTTTGTCGGCCTGCGTGATGCCGGTGATCCGGTGGAGGCGGCTATTGCCTACGATGCACAAGGGGCGGATGAACTGGCCTTCCTCGATATTACCGCCACCAACGACAAGCGTGACACCCTTCTGGATGTAGTCGCCCGCACCACGGCAGCGGTATTTATGCCGGTGACCGTCGGGGGGGGAGTACGCACCACCGAGGATATTCGTAATCTGCTCAACGTTGGGGCCGACAAGGTCTCCATTAACTCCGCTGCGGTGCACGATCCGGATCTTATCATCCGTGGGGCACAGCGTTTTGGGTCTCAGTGCATTGTGGTGGCTATCGACGCGCGCCGGGTACAAGGGAGTCCTCAGCCACGCTGGGAGGTTTATACCCACGGCGGACGCACCGCTACCGGCCTCGATGTTATAGAGTGGGCGCAGCGCATGCAGAGCAACGGCGCGGGGGAAATCCTTCTGACCTCAATGGACTGCGATGGCACCAAAAATGGCTACGACTTGGAATTGACCCGCGCAGTCAGTGATGCGGTGCAGATACCAATAATTGCTTCTGGTGGTGTGGGTAGTTTGGAGCACATCAAGGATGGCCTTACCCTAGGAGGAGCGAGCGCTGCGTTGGCGGCGAGCATTTTTCACTTCCGGGAATACACCATCACCGAATGCAAAGAATATCTGCGCCAGCACGGGGTTGAAGTACGCCCGCTGGTTAAGCCACAGGATTGAATTGATGACTGAAGAACGTACGGGACTGCTGCAGCAGCTCAAGTTTGATGACGCTGGTCTTCTCCCCTGCATCGCGCAGGATTTTGAGAGTGGAGAGGTGCTGATGCTGGCATATATGAACGCGGAAGCGGTGAAGAACACCCTAGCTACCGGCAGAGCCCACTACTACAGCCGTTCCCGCGCCAGCCAGTGGATGAAAGGGGAATCCTCGGGCCATGTCCAGCATGTGCGCGAGATTCGCTACGACTGCGATGGCGATACGTTGCTGATAAAGGTGGAGCAGGTGGGGATGGCATGCCATACCGGGCGTAGATCATGTTTTTACTCCGTGTGGGATGGGGAACAGGTGCGGGTGGAAGGGGAGCCAGAAGTTGATGCTGCCGCCATCTATGCCCAGAAGGATATCCTCGATGCGCTGTATCATGTCATCCAAGATCGACGTCGCAATCCTGAGGAAAAATCCTACGTTTGCTCCATGTTTACCAAGGGGCTGGATAAAATCCTGAGCAAGATTGGCGAAGAGGCCACCGAGACAGCCGTTGCCGGTAAAGGTGGCAACCGCGATGAGGTGATTTACGAAGTGGCGGATCTGTTTTTCCATGTCCTGTTGCTGCTGGGATACTACGAACTGCCGCCAGAGCGTATTTACGCCGAACTGCGGCGGCGCTTTGGCCTTTCCGGTATCGAGGAAAAGGCAGCGCGCGCCCAATAGCTTTTCCCATATCTTTATTCTCAAGGATTCTAGAACATGAGCCTACAAAATACGCTGACTAACGCCATGAAGGACGCGATGCGCAGTAAACAGAGCGCACGCCTCGGGGTGATCCGCATGCTACGCAGTGCGATTAAAAACGTCGAAATCGAGCAAAAACAGGAGCTTAGCGATGATGATATTATCTCCCTGCTCGCTACCCAGGTAAAACAGCGCCGCGATGCGGCGCAGGCATTCCGCGAAGGGAGCCGGGAAGATCTGGCACTAAAAGAGGAAGCCGAGATAGTTGTGCTGCAGGAGTTTATGCCCACACCTTTAAGCGCCGAGGAGGTCGGTGAGATTATCGAAATCGCGGTGCAAGAGCTAAATGCCTCTTCCATGCAGAATATGGGCAAGGTTATGCAACAGGTCAGTGCTGTTACCCGGGGGCGCGCCGAAGGGCGTGTGGTCAGCGATATGGTAAAGCAGCGCCTGGCGCGACAGAAATAGCGCCTGCGCTGGTGCTGGCGGAGGGGTTTGGCTCCAGACGAGAATAAACAATAAGCGGTAAGGAACTGTCATGAATGTCCTCGATATTGCAATCCTGGCGATTTTGCTCCTCTTCACCTTAAAAGGATGTCTGCGTGGACTGCTCAAGGAGGTTTGTTCCCTTGTGGGGTTGGTAGCCGCCGCGGTTATTGCCTTTACCACCTATGCTCCTTTGGCAGCCCGCTTCAGCGCTTGGCTACATCTGCCTCTACAACTGTGTGTCGTTGTTGTCCTTATCGTGCTTTTTGTCCTTACCATGATGTTTTTTACCCTTTTAGGTGCGATTCTGTCGAGGTTCGTAAGACTTTTGTTTCTGGGGGGATTCAATCGCGTGCTTGGAGGCTTGTTCAGTCTGCTCCAAGGGACATTTATTCTGGCCCTGGTTTTGTATGGACTGTCGCATAGCGCCTTGCCGCGCGCAGTGGCAGCAACGTTTGATGCTTCACGCTTGCGCCCGCCGTTTATAGAACTCGGTGCCGATCTGGTCAAATACAGTCAGAAACTTTTCACCCAGGTATCCTGATATCGGAAATAACACTCACATGCTCGATCAAACTCTACGCACCTTGGAGTTTGACAAAGTTGTAGCTCTGCTTACCCACTTCAGCGTTACCGTGTGTGGACGGATGCGTTTAGAGCAGCTACGTCCTTTTCAGCACCACAGCGAGGTTGAATTGTCGCTGCAGCGCGCGGAGCAGGCAGCACAGTTGCTGGTGCAAAAGGGATCGGCTCCTCTGGGCGGGACGCACGATCTGAGCGTATATCTGCATCAGGCGGGGAAGCCAGGGGCGCGTTTGGCCCCACAGGCGCTGCTCGAGGTAGGCGAGAGTATTGCGGCGGCACACGCCTGCGCGGAATATTTTCACAACGAGGAGTTGGCGCCACAGCTAGCCGAGCTAAGTGCGCAACTCGTCCCTCTTGCAGAGTTGGGCCGTAGGATCGAGCGCAGCATCGACTCCAGAGCGGAAGTGCGCGACAGTGCTTCATGGCAACTGGCCGATCTGCGCCAGCAACAGCGCGATGTGCGGCGCAAGGTGCGGAATATCCTGGAGCGAATGCTGCAGAGTCATGCTCTGGTCTCGGCCTTTCAGGATCAGATCATAACCGAGCGTAACGGGCGCTATGTGGTGCCAGTTAAAGCGGATCATCGCGGCCAGATCAAGGGGTTTATCCATGATGAATCGGCGAGCGGTCAGACGCTGTTTGTCGAGCCTGAGCAGGTGCTGGAGGGTAATAATCAGCTCCAGAGCTTAGAGCGCGAGGAACAGCGTGAAATTGTGCGAATCCTTGAAGCCCTGACCGACAAGGTACGCACCGAGACTACTGTGCTGCGCCAAAATCAAGCGGTTTTAGCCCAGCTCGATGCCAGTTGCGCCATGGGGCATTTTGTGCGTTTGACCGGCAGCGTCGCGCCGCAATTGGTGCGCTCCCCCCAGATCGATCTGCTGCAGGCGCGGCATCCGCTTTTGCTCCTCAATCAGGATGGAAGTGTACGCACACATAATACCGTGCCTGTGGATCTACGCCTGGGGCATAACCACGATACGCTTATTATCAGTGGGCCCAACACCGGCGGTAAAACCGTGGCGCTAAAGACTGCTGGTCTGCTGTTTCTCATGGTCTCCGCTGGAATACCGGTGCCCTGCGCGGCGCGCAGCAAGGTGTATCTGTTTCGGAAGATCTTTGCCGATATCGGGGATGAGCAGAGTATTGAAGGGGATCTGTCTACTTTCTCCGGTCATCTGGTGCGGATAAGGCATATTTTGCAATATGCCGATGCAAAATCGTTGGTGTTGATGGATGAAGCTGGTACTGGCACCGATCCAGCCGAGGGTGGTGCGCTGGCACTAGCTGTGTTGGATCAGTTACGCGAACGCGGTGCGCGCACGGTGGTAACAACGCACCTCAATATGATCAAGGGTTACGCTTTTTTGCACCCTAGGGTAGAGAATGCTGCGGTTGAATTTAACCCTGAAACCTTGGCGCCCACCTATCGCCTGCACTATGGAGTCCCAGGCAGCAGCAGCGCCCTCACCATCGCCGCTATGTTTGGGCTACCTCCGCGCGTTATCGAGCAAGCGCACACGTATCTCGGGAGTGAGGAACGTGATGGTTTGGCGGTGGTGGAACGTCTGAATCAACTCCATGCTGAGCTCGAAGGGCAGCGCGAGCAAACCCGCCAGCTGTTACAACAGGCAAAGCAGGAGCGGGACAAGCGGCGTGTGTTGTTGCGTGAATTTGAAACTCGGCGCGACACCATGCAGCAAAAGGCCCGTGAGCAGGCGCAGCAGATAGTCAGCGAAGCGCGCGAAAAAGTACGCGAGTTCCTGAAAAAGGCTAGGGAATTACACGAACATCCGGGCAGCGGACGCGAACAGGCGGAACTGATGCACACGGTGCATCAGAGCGTGCAGGCGTATGAGCCCAGACGGGAAATCCGCGCTGCAAACCCACCGCAGGAGCTTGTACCCGGCGAAATCGTCCGCGTTCCAGCCCTTGATGCCGAAGCTACGGTGGAGAAGGTTCGAAACCAGCAAGTTGACCTTAACGTGCAGGGGAAAAAGATGCGCCTGCCATTATATGCGCTCGAAGCATTCGAGCCTCGCCGTTTCAGTGGCGCAACAACGGCCAGAGTACGCCATAGTCGTACCAGCGTGGAGCGCAGTGACTTTAGCCCCAACCTAGATGTGACCGGAATGCGGGTGGAGGAAGCAGTGCCCAGGGTAGAGCGCTTAATCGATGATGCATTGCTGCATAACTGGCGCGATCTTCAGGTTACCCACGGACGTGGTGGCGGAGTGCTGCGCCAAGCTATTCGAGCGCTGCTTGGTCAACATCGCGCCGTAACCGCGTTTCATTCAGCAGATAATGCCCAAGGTGGAGATGCTGTCACGCTGATTCAACTGGGTGAAGATACCGAGCACAGGAGCGAACGATGGTAGGGAAGATAGCCCCGGAAACCATCGAGCAAATTCGGGAACAAAGCGACATTGTCAGTGTAGTGGGGGACTACGTAAAGCTAAAACAGACCGGAGATAACCACTTCGGCCTGTGCCCCTTTCATGGGGAAAAGACCCCATCGTTCAGTGTGAATAGCAGTCGTCAGTTTTTCTACTGTTTCGGTTGTGGCGCCGGAGGAAACGTATTTAATTTTCTGATGCGTATTGAGGGGTTGGGTTTTGCCGAATCCGTGCATAAATTAGGTGCACGGGCAGGGATTGAGATCCAGACTGAGCAGGTCTCCCCCCGTCGCCAGCACCAACGGCAAGAACGCGAACGCCAGCAACAAATATTGGCGGACGTGGTGGATTTTTACCACAACATCCTTTTAAGCGAGGCAGAAGGCGCTGAGGCGCGCGCGTATCTGCGCCGCCGTGGATATACGGGGGAGATGGTGCGCCGCTTCCGACTTGGGTACGCTCCAGCAGGGTGGGACACCCTCTGCTCCTACTTGAAGCGGAAGCAGATTGATCTGGAGCAGGCGGTCGCACTCGGATTGGTGCGCCGTAGTGATGATGGGCGCGAGTACGATATGTTTAGACGCCGGCTGTTGTTTCCGGTACAGGATTCAGGCGGGCATGCGGTGGCTTTCGGGGGCCGGGTGCTGGATAATAGCCTGCCCAAATACATCAACTCCCCTGAGACCCCCCTGTATCACAAGGGGAGGATCTTGTATGGGTTGTACGACGCTAGAAGTTCCATGCGCCGTCAGCGCCGGGTGATTGTGGTGGAGGGCTACTTTGATCATCTCGCTCTAATCCAGGCGGGGGTAGAAAATGTGGTGGCCACATGCGGCACCGCGCTTACGGCAGAGCACGCTACCCTGTTAAAGCGCTATGTGGATACGCTGGTGTTACTGTTTGATCAGGACAAAGCCGGACAATCGGCTTGTTTTAGAGCTTTGCCGATATTGCTCCAAGCAGGACTGCAGGTGCAGAACCTAAGTTTGGAACCGGGGGAAGACCCCGATTCGTTTCTTGCACGCCACGGAAAAGAGGCGTTTGAAGAGCGTTTGGAGCAAACGGGTTCGGCATTGGAACATTTTATGCAACAAACATTAGCCGCCCGAAAGGATAGTGCAGAAGAGCAAGCTCGCGCTATTGCGGACATTCTGGAGGTTATCGCGTATGTCCCCGGCGAGATTGAGGTCAGCCTCCATCTGCAGGACCTAGCGCGCCGTACCGGTGTCGATACCGGAGTGTTGCAACGCCAATTGGATCAACTTCGCACCGAACGTTCTCGGTCTAGCCAGTTGGCGCCGGCAACGCAGG
>JAQUDG010000127.1:3755-6777 GCA_028685815.1 Desulfuromonas sp. | reverse complement strand
CCGCAATGGCATGCATGAGTGGGGCACCCTGACTCCCAGGGAAGATTTTACTATTGACTGTCTTTGCAAACTCTTCCCGGCACAAAATCATGCCTCCACGCGGTCCACGCAGGGTTTTGTGCGTTGTGGTCGTGACATACTCGGCGTACGGAACCGGATTGGAGTGCGCCCCGCCAGCTACGAGCCCGGCAATATGGGCCATATCCACCATAACCGGAGCTCCCACCTTGTCGGCAATCTGGCGAAATGCGGCGAAATCGAGGGCACGTGGATAGGCACTGGCGCCAACAATAATTAATTTAGGTTTGTGCTTAAGTGCCAGAGTCTCAACTTCATCATAGTCAATGTAGCCGGTATCCCTTTTAACTCCGTAGGGCACTATATTGTAGAGTTGGCCAGAGAAATTGACCGGAGAGCCGTGAGTGAGATGTCCACCATGGGCCAGGTTCATGCCCAGGATGGTATCTCCGGGCTGACACGTGGCAAAATAGACCGCCATATTAGCCTGAGAACCTGAGTGAGGCTGGACATTGGCATGCTCCGCACCGAAGAGGGCCTTTGCTCGGTCAATTGCCAAATTTTCGGCAATATCCACAAACTCGCAGCCCCCATAATAGCGCTTGCCTGGATATCCTTCGGCATACTTATTGGTCAGTACAGATCCCTGCGCTTCAAGAACATGCTCACTTACAAAGTTCTCGGAGGCGATAAATTCCAGACTGTATTCCTGCCTTGCAGTCTCTTTTTGAATAGCAGCGTAAATTTCAGGATCAAATTGAGCCAGGGTCTCCATGGTATGTATCTCTCCCTCTACTTAGATAGTAGGACGTACGCATATAAAATAAGGGCGGGCACTATTTCGCCCGCCCTATACTAATACTGCTTAGTAATAAGTCTACTGCTTGAGCACTCAGGTTTATTCAGCGTGTTCCAAAGCATTGATTTTATCTAGGCGATTTTGGTGGCGCCCACCTTCATAGGCAGAGTCGAGCCATATCTGAACTATCTTACAGGCTAGGCGTGGATTCAGCACGCGCCCACCAAGGACAAGCACATTGGCGTTGTTGTGTTCCCGCGCCATGCGGGCGGTAAACTCGTCATGCACGAGTGCGGCACGAATGCCAGAGAACTTGTTCGCCGCTATGGACATTCCTATACCGGTCCCGCAGATGAGTATCCCCTGATTGTCTTTATCGTTTTGGACTTCGTGTGCCAATGCCGCGGCCAGATCTGGATAGTCCACTGAATCGCGTGAATCAACTCCGAGGTCGATACACTCAACTTCACGCTCGCGCAGACATTCTTTTAAAAGTTTCTTTAAATCAAATCCGCCGTGATCGCTGGCAATATAAAGCATTGTAGCTCCTTAAATCTTCCGGAATATCAACGTCGCATTGGTGCCACCAAATCCAAGTGAGTTAGACATGGCAACTTTGACCTCGGCATCACGCGCGGTGTTAGGAACATAATCGAGAGTACATTCGGGCGAAGGCTTGACATGGTTGATGGTGGGAGGGACTACGCTGCGTTGCATAGCCAAAAGGCAGTAAGCCGCCTCAAGCGCACCGGCAGCACCTAGGCCATGTCCGGTCATGCTTTTTGTGGAGCTGATCATAAGCTTATCGGCATGAGGTCCAAAGGTAGACTTTATCGCCAGCGTCTCATACAAATCGTTGAACGGCGTAGAAGTACCGTGTGCATTGATGTAATCCACCTCTTCTGGATTCATGTGCGCATTTTTAAGGGCCATTTTCATGCAACGTGCCGCCCCTTCCCCTTCTGGGGCAGGAGCAGTGAGATGGTAGGCGTCGGAGGTTAAACCGTAGCCGACCAGTTCACCATAAATTTTAGCGCCGCGTTTTATTGCCGTCTCATATTCCTCCAGGATAACCATCCCGGCACCCTCGGCCATAACAAAGCCGTCGCGCTCAGAATCAAAGGGGCGACTGGCGGCCTTAGGATCATCATTGCGCGTAGATAGTGCGCGCATGACGCAGAAACCAGACATCCCTAAAGGAGTGATTGTGGATTCGGTACCACCGGCAATCATAGCGTCCGCATCGCCGCGCTTGATCATATGATAGGCATCACCGATGGAGTGCGTACCCGTAGCACAGGCGGATACCGATGAGAGGTTCGGCCCTTTGGCTCCGTAGCGAATAGATATCTGCCCGGGCGCAAGGTTGATGATGAGCATGGGAATGAAGAAAGGAGAGATTCGCTTGTAGCCGCTTTCTAGATATATACTGTGATATTTCTCGATTGCCGGCAATCCGCCCAATCCGGAACCGACCAGCACACCCACCCGTTCGGCGTTCTCATCTGTTATCTGCAAGCCGGAATCCTTCATGGCCATATCCGCAGCGCCAAGGGCATACTGAATGAAGAGATCCATTTTCTTGACCTCTTTTTTTTCAATATAATCAGTAGGCTCGAAGTCCTTAACCTCACCGGCAATCTGCGAGGAGAGCTCTGATGCATCAAAGCGCGTAATCAAATCAATTCCGGAACGGCCGTGGGTAAGACCTTCCCAGTTCTTTTCGACTCCGGTGCCCAGTGAGGATACGACTCCTACGCCAGTAACAACTACTCTACGCATGCTCTGTCCTTATAAATAATCTTGTTTATCGATACTGCAATTTAAACCGGTGGCAGGCTGTTCCGTAATTGCGGTGCGGTTACATAACCGTGTCCGGCACTATTCGAACAGATACCTGCCTGAATACCTCTAGGTAATCAGGCAGGTATCCAACTGTGACAACATTAGGAATCTGTGTTCTCGCTTACGTACTCAACTGCGTCTCTAACCTTCTGGATTTTCTCAGCATCTTCATCAGAGATCTCAATTTCGAACTCTTCTTCAAGCGCCATAACTAGTTCTACAGTATCAAGTGAATCGGCTCCGAGATCATCCATGAATGAAGCTTCCATAGTAACCTGTTCCTCTTCAACACCTAGCTGCTCAGCTACAATTTTCTGTACTCGTTCTTCAACTGAAGACATTATCTTCCTCCGTAGTGTG
>JAQUDG010000127.1:0-3745 GCA_028685815.1 Desulfuromonas sp. | reverse complement strand
GTGTGTGTTAACAGCTTGTGGCTGTTCCATTGTGCTCTGTTGGTTTTCTGTTGCCCTGTTTTAGTTCTCGGTTTTAACTCTTTCGGTGTTGCGCTTTTACTTAATTGTTCTGTGTGCATTTCTCGACAGGGGCTAACTAAGGTTCAGTCATATCCAATAGAGAATAGCCTTTTACAGTTCAAACTGCACCAAATCGTACTTACATATGCATGCCGCCATTGACCGAAAGCTCATGCCCAGTTATATATCCAGCTTCTTCCGATGCTAGAAACGCCACTGCTGCTGCAACATCTGCAGGCTGTCCAAACACCCCCAAAGGAATCCTTGCGAGCATATCTTCGCGCACTTTTTCGGGAAGCCCTGCGGTCATATCCGTTTCTATAAAACCAGGTGCTACTGCATTTACAGTCACATTGCGGCGGCCAAGCTCGATAGCGTTTGAACGGGTCATCCCAACTAAGCCAGCTTTGCTGGCACAGTAATTGGCCTGTCCTGCGTTACCCATCTGCCCTACCACGGAGGTTATGTTGACGATACGCCCGTAGCGTTGCTTGGTCATGACGCGTGATATCGCTCGGGTGCATAAAAAAGCGCCCTTTAGATTTATATTAATCACTTCGTCCCACATATCATCTTTGAGGCGGGGGAGCAGTGCATCACGGGTGATCCCCGCGTTGTTTACTAGGATATCTATCCGGCCAAAGGTATCGATTGCTGTCTTAACAACACCATCCACATCGGCACCAACTGAAACATCGGCAGCAACTGAAATAGCTTGCCCGCCAGCATTTTCAATCTGATCTACCAGTGCTGCGGTATCTGCAGCATTACGGCTTACGGCGACTATGGTGGCTCCGCGTTCTGCCATGTATGCAGCTACACAGTGGCCTATCCCCCGAGATGCTCCAGTTATTACAGCTACTCTTTCTTTAAACATAATACCTCCGCCTGTGCTGGTTCTAGCACTACAATGACCTTCTACACAAGGGCTTTTAGCGATTTGATATCTTCGATATTAGCGACTGGTATCTTGCGCTCAATTCTTTTAATCAGGCCAGAAAGAACCCTGCCTGGACCTACTTCGATAAAACGCTCCACCCCTTGGGAAAGCATGTTCTCCACCGATTCGCTCCAGCGCACAGGTGCGCTGACCTGGCGTACCAACAACGCGGTGGTTTTGCTGCTTTCGGTATATGGCTTTGCTTCTACATTGGATACAACTGGAATCTGAAGGGGGTGAATGGCGATCTGCTCCAATTCATGCTGCAAACGTTCTCCGGCCGGAACCATCAAGGGGCAGTGAAAAGGGGCACTGACTGGCAAACGCATGGCGCGTTTTGCTCCGCGCTGGCTTGCCAGTTCGATGGCACGTTCGACCGCAGCAGTGTTGCCCGCAATGACAATTTGTCCCGGAGCATTGAAGTTTGCTGGGGTAACCACCTCACCCTGGGCAGCCTCGGTGCAAATAAGTTGCAGGGTTTCGGCGTCAATTCCAAGAATTGCCGCCATAGCGCCTACGCCGTCCGGAACTGCTGCCTGCATAAAGGTGCCACGCTGGCGTACGACACGGACTGCGGCGGCAAAATCAAGAGCGCCAGCAGCAACCAAAGCACTAAACTCGCCAAGGGAATGCCCAGCGACAACGTGCGGGACTAAATCACTCTCAGCCTGCAGCACACGTAAAGCAGCGATGCTGGCAGTCAATATCGCCGGTTGAGTATTGGCGGTAAGTCGTAAGGTGGCATCTGGCCCTTCATGACACATCCGCGTAAGATTATCGCCCAGAGCATCATCTGCCTGTTCGAACACCTCGCGCGCCTGCTTGAATTCGGCACAGAGTTCCTTCCCCATTCCTGCGTATTGCGACCCCTGTCCGGGGAATACAAAAGCTAGCATTCTGTCATATTCCTGAAAAAACGCCCAATTTACGTTACCAACGCAGCAGGCATGAACCCCAGGTGAAACCTCCACCAAAAGCATCGAGTAGGACCAGATCGCC
Source organism: Desulfuromonas sp. (assembly GCA_028685815.1). GTDB lineage: Bacteria > Desulfobacterota > Desulfuromonadia > Desulfuromonadales > Desulfuromonadaceae > JAIVHC01. Next base: position 1,746 of record JAQUDG010000127.1, on the reverse strand, counting down.
GCGGTTCAGTAATCCTTTGCGATTGGCTTCATCTAGCGCCAAGGGGATCGAGGCACCCGAGGTGTTGCCACACTTGTCGACGTTCACGTACATCTGTCCATCTTCAAGTTTGAGTCGTTTGGATACTGCGTCAAGAATACGTTTGTTGGCCTGATGGGGAAACAACATTGCAATTTCGCTAGCTTGAATATTGTTAGCCTGCAGCGCTTCTACTGCCACGTCATACATAGAGCGTACTGCCATCTTGAATACTTCGTTACCAGCCATCTTGAGAAATGGGAGACGCGCTTCAATACCAGCGACACTAGCTGGATAGCGTGAGCCAAAACCCGGCTGATACAGTAACTCCCATTGTGAGCCATCGCTGTGAAGATGGGTTGAAAGGATGCCGTGCTCCCCCTCCTGCCCTTCAAGCACTACAGCGCCTGCACCGTCGCCGAACAGGATGCAGGTGTTCCGATCTTCCCAGTCGACTATGCGACTGAAAATTTCTGCACCGATAACCAGCACACGCTTACAAGAACCTGTTTCGATAAATTTGGAAGCACTAGCCATGGCATACACGAAACCGCTGCATGCAGCAGACACATCCCACGCAGACGCGTTACTGGCACCAATTTTATCTTGGACCAAACACGCTGTGGACGGCCAGGGAAAGTCACCAGTGACGGTGGCTAATATCACCATATCGATTTGATCTGGAGCTACTCCGGCCATCTCCATCGCTCTACGCGAAGCAGCAGCAGCAAGATCGGAGGTCTGCTCGTGGTCTGCCGCGATACGGCGCTCATCAATCCCTGTGCGAGCTGATATCCAATCATGACTGGTATCAACCATCTTCTCCAGATCAAAGTTTGTGAGAATTCTCTCTGGCAGGTAGGATCCAGTTCCGATAATTCGTGCTTTAATTTGTGCCACTTTAAAAATTCTCCATTTTTCAGGATTGCTCCAGGCTAAGCTCTCGTCTAGATATGTAACTACACCCGCAAATAATCACTCGGCCTGGGCGGTTTGCTTTACTTACGTTGGTCTTTAGCCCCCGGCACTGACCTCGGTTATCTGTGCTGGGTCGTCCATGTGCTCATCTAACTTATCCAACTGAAGCATAAGGTCGTCATTTACCGAAGCTAGAACGCTTTCAGCAGCCTGTCCAATTGCTGTAGCTAATGACTTAGGGCTTGAACTGCCGTGACAGATAATGCATGTGCCGCGAATCCCTAGCAATGGCGCGCCGCCGTATTCCTCGCAGTCAATTTTGCGTTTGAATGCCCGGAAAGCAGGGCGAGCAAGAAGGTAACCAATCCGTGCTAAAAATCTGGACTGGATCTCTGCACGCAGCATAGATGCTATGCTATCCGCTAGACCTTCGGATATTTTAAGGACAATATTGCCCACAAAACCATCGCACACAACCACATCGACCGCACCACTGTATACATCACGCCCTTCAACATAACCCAGATAGTTGAAGTCATGTTGTTTCAGGAGAAAATGTGTGGTGCGGGTCAGTTCATTACCTTTTTTTTCTTCTGAACCATTGGATAAAAGGCCAATGCGTGGAGCGGCAATCCCCATGACATTGCGAGCATAGACTGAGCCCATTATGGCAAATTGCTCCAGATGAGATGGTCGGCAATCTACATTCCCGCCGGCATCAAGGATCAGAACTTCGCCGTGGCGCGCAGGCATGATGGTTGCGATTGCAGGACGTTCAATGCCACTAATCCGTTTCACCACAAACATGCC
>JAQUDG010000126.1 GCA_028685815.1 Desulfuromonas sp. | reverse complement strand
TTACGGGATGCGCAGTAGCAACAACAGTATTGCCGAAGGTGAGCTGATCGGCGTTCCATCAATGAGCGGTTACTTTTTGCGCCTCAACAGTTTTGTCCCGCAGTTTGCCCCCTCGGAACGTCCTGTTGATATGTTGAGCAACATAACCCTGCTCAAGGGGGATCAGGAGCTGAAAACCACAACCGTGCGCTTCAATCATCCGTTAACCTACGGGGGCCTTGCGGTGTTGCCAGGATCGTACACACAACAGGCGGTTGGGTTTAGTTGTGTCATCAACAATCAGCAGGTTGAGCTTAAACAGGGGAGCACACACGTACTGCCAGCAGGTGCGCACGTAAATGTGCTGGAATTTTATCCAGATATTCAATATGCAGGACGAAACAGCGCGGCCAATATGCCATTGCGCAACCCTGCTTTTTTACTTGAATTAAATAGTTCGGCAGAGGAAAGAAAAACCCTTTGGTATGTTGTTAAACAGGGGGTACCCCAACAGTTATTAAGCGCCGGTTTTGCCCCCCAGCGTTTAACTCCAGTGTATAAAAACTACAGTCAACTGACTATCAATCGCGATCCCGGCGCTCCTTTGGCTGCAGCAGGTGGTATCGCTATGGCGTTAGGTGTTTTGCTAAGCCTACGCTCTTTTTATGTCAAAAGATTCCGTAATAGTTACACGTATTTACCCTAGCACAGACAGCTGGTGCTGAGGGTGGGAAGGCTCTGATTTTTCAAGACGTGCGGGGGCCATCGCCTGCAGGCAGGCTAAAAATATTGCTGGCTCTGATGTCCCCTTTGGTGCTACCGATCCCCCTGTTTGAATGGTGAACGCAATGCGATGCCGTTTGGCGCAAGCTAACCCGATAGCCACACCGGTCTGCGGAAGGCCGTAATCTCCATAACTGCTTTGCAGCGAGGGCATTGAAACACTGGTATCGACCGTAGGGGCTTCGGCTCGATCAACACTCGCAGCACCAGCCATAAAAAAGCTTCCCCCTTCAGGGTGCTGACGGCACAGGCGAACAGCATCGCGTAGACCTGTTGCTGAAAAGACCAGACCATCGCTCGGAGTTCATAAGGCAGAGTAAAGGTCACCATAAAGTAGGGCACCGGCAACAACTTGGCCTGTTGCCGATCGAGCCACTTGCTCGCTTCATGGTTCTGACATTTGGGGCAACTGCGGCGCACACGGAGTTCACCCGAACTGAAAGGAATCTGTAGTGTCTACCATCGGATTTTGTAGTCTGGAGCCGAATGATTGAATTGATACAGCCGTATGTGAACCGCTACGGCGAATGGCAGGATTTGTTCGCAAAGACGGGTGGAGCTATCATTGGTCTTTTAGTGGGAGTATTGATAAAGGCGCGGTGTAAAGTGTGAAACGACTCGGAATCTATGTCGCGCAACGCAAGTAGCGCAAGGCTTCGGTTAACTTAGATTTTGATCCCCTTTTTTAACTCCTTTATTCATCCATTTTTTTGACAGACGATCACATGCTTATTTTTACTGCGGTGCAGGGTTGAACGTGCAATGACTGTAAAACAGTGCTGTTCGAGCAATTCCCGTAGCTGTGTTTGAGTGAAGATTTGTTTGTGCCCAAAACGCTTGCCTGAATAGAGACTGTTGAGCATTAGTGGATTACGCCCTTTACTTAACCTGTAGGACCATTCACTGAGACGATAGGTGAAAGATTCGCGCGCGGGGGTGTCTAAAAATAGATAGGCGTGGGGTTTCATTACGCGGTTTATCCCCGCAATGGTTGCGGCAGGGAAATTCACGTGTTCCAGCGTATCCCACAGGGTAACGAGATCAAAGTGCTCAGCAAACCCCTGTTGCCAATACGGGCTGTCAACAACTTCATGCCGTGGGGTGATGTTGAAGCGGGTGCGGCAAAATTGGCGCAACAGCAGTTGCGGTTCAATGGCGCTTACCCTTGCACCAGCTTGATGGAGCAAGGCTGGGAATACACCTGCCCCGCAGCCCACATCTAAACATGCCGAGCCCGCCACCTCGGTGTGTTGGCGCACAAAGTCAAGGTCGCGTGTCAGTTGGTTGGTGTTTTGGGCTAATTGACTTTCAATGAAATGGAGCTCGTTGGTTGTCAAGTGACGGGGATCTGCATCCCCTTGCTCAAATCCATCCAGTACATTGGTATAATGAAAATCACACTCACAACATGCGTATAGCACCATGTTTTTGAGATTGTATTTTGGCTTACCACTTTGTTTGCCACAGCACTTACACTGATTAAAATCGTACACGGTTACCGACTCTTATCGTTTTTTAAAAAATTAAAAACGACAGCTGTAATTCGGGAGAAATTCAAGTAGCTTCTAGGGCAAGCTTTTAACACTTGAAGAGCACTGCGTATAAAATATTCGGGCGCTAGGTTCCACCCAGTTGCACTAAGAGATGAGTGGGAGGGTGTCTGCGTTTATCATAGCTTAAGATAAGATAGCGGCGACTTGCCCATTTTTCAAGTAGCCCCTTGAAGTCGAATTTACCGATTTGATGGAAACCACGAGAAATGAAAACACCAGCGACGGCACGCAAGGCCATACTGTTGAGCTTGGCCTTTCTGATATCTGCCTTGTTTTTGACCATGATTCATCAATTTCTGATGCCGATGTTTGTGGCTGGGTTGTTTTCAGCTATGGCAAAACCCGCCCATACGTGGCTTACCAAGCACCTTCGAGGGCGGGAGAATGTTGCATCAGTGATCCTCATTGTGGCAATTGTGCTGCTGGTTCTGATCCCTTTTTCTATGTTTGTAGGTGTAGTGGTGGCTCAGGCGATAGCGGTAGGGCAATCTATTACCCCCTGGGTGCAGTCATTTATAAGCGAACCATCGACCGTTGCCCATTACCTTGAAAAAACACCCTACTACGCGGAGATTCTGCCCTATCGGGATGAAATCATCAAAAAGGCTGGCGAGCTGGTGGGAGTCATAACTGCTTTTTTGATTAACTCCCTTTCCTCTGCCACCAAGATGACCATGAATGCCCTTTTTGGGTCTATCATCATGCTCTATGTCATGTTCTATTTTTTAACCATGGGGAAGCGCCTTCTTGACCGCATCCTCTACCTGTTGCCCCTCAGACCCGAGGACGAACAGCTTTTATTGCGGCGGTTCACCTCGGTAACGCGCGCAACCATAAAGGGTAGCCTTATCATCGGCATCATTCAGGGGCTCATCTGCGGACTTGCCTTTGGGCTGGCCGGAATTAAGGGGCCAGTCTTCTGGGGCAGTATTATGGCGGTTGCTTCGATTATCCCCGCCTTTGGAACTGCTCTGGTGTGGGGGCCTGCTTTAGTGATCCTTCTGTTTATGGGGGATATGGTTGGGGTGGTAATTCTTGCCGTACTCTGCGGAGCAGTGGCAGGGAATATTGATAACCTGCTCAGGCCCCGCCTGGTAGGCAAAGACACAGAGATGCACGATCTGTACCCTTGGGGGTATCGCCATGTTCGGGCTGCTTGGAATCATCATCGGCCCCATTATTGCCGCGCTCTTCATAACTATCTGGGAGATTTACGCTACTGTTTTCAGCGAATACCTCCCTAAGGTGGGGGAGGTAGAGAATGAATTTGACCCTTTTTCTTTTTTGTCACGCCGCGAAAGTTAAGCCACAAAAGGTAAACCATACAATACAATAAAGCCGATTCAGGTGTTTCTCTGAATCGGCTTTATTGCGTTTCATCGATAGGTTAAAAAACGACCGTCTTGGCTGTTTTCTACATAGCTGACCTATACAGCGTTATAACCTCTTCTAGGCTTGCCGTGCGTGGGTTGGTCAGCATGGTGGCATCTTTCTGGGCATTCTGTGCCATGGTGGTGAGATCTTCCTCTTTGATTTCAACGTCCAGCGCATCCAGCCCCTCTGGAATGCCGACGTCGGCAGATAAACGTCGAATGGCATCGATCGCCACCTCAGCGGCGTCAACATCACTTAGACCTTCAATATTCTCACCCAGCGCTATGGCGATATCGGCAAAACGCTTCAGGTTGGCAATGGCATTGAATTCACACACCACAGGTAACAGGATGGCATTACACACACCGTGGGGCAGATTGTATAAACCGCCAAGTTGGTGCGACATGGCATGGACATAGCCAAGACTGGCGTTGTTAAATGCCATTCCGGCCAGGTACTGCGCGTAAGCCATCTTGTCACGCGCTTCGAGGTTTTTGCCGTTCGCAACTGCGGGGCGCAGGTATTCGGCAATCAGCTCCATGGACTTGATGGCGCATGCATCGGTGACTGGCGTTGCTTCGGTAGAGACATAAGCCTCAACCGCATGGGTTAACGCGTCCATACCGGTCGCAGCCGTCAGGGCGGCAGGCTTGCCCACCATAAGGACAGGATCATTAATGGCGATATCCGGCGTACAGCGCCAGTCAACAATCGCCATCTTGACCTGTGTGTCGGTGTTGGTAATGATGCAGAAGCGGGTCATCTCAGCCGCGGTACCTGCGGTGGTGTTGATCGCCAGAAACGGTGGCATCGGCTTCGTCGACTTATCCAAGCCTTCGAAATCACGAATGTTGCCGCCGTTGCCTATGACCAGACCAATCCCTTTGCCGCAGTCATGCGAACTGCCCCCACCCAGGGTGATGATGGCGTCACAGTTATTGCTGGTGTACGCTTTAATCCCAGCCTCTACGTTTTTATCTGTGGGGTTTGGTTCTGCACCATCAAAGATAACCGCACTCAGACCTGCTGTTTCCACATAGCCCTTAATCGTATCCGCAATGCCTAAAGCTGCAAGTCCGGCATCGGTAACGATGAGCGCTTTAGATGCGCCCAATGATTTTGCTTGCGCGCCAGTTTCTTTGGAAGAACCTACCCCCATCAGGGAAACAGTCGGGATGAAAAATCCATAAGTTTTTTCTGCTAATGCCATATTTTTCTCCTTAGTTATTGGTGTTGAGCCTGACAGCGGCTGCAACAACAGGATGATTGTATTTTGTGGTTTTACTCTGTGGTGGGGAAAACGCCTCGATTGTCAGGCAAGGTATTTTCGTGAATCACAGCATTCAACCCAGCGATAAATTCAGCCACATCGTCTACGCCACAGGCCGTGAGCATCTCACCGAGGGTTTTTGGGTAAGCCCCCGCGCAGGAAAACGGACTTACGTTATTGAGGATGAAATAGCGCACTGTTTCAGGATGCTGCTCCAGTAATGCTTCAACCTGTGTGTCTGGAGTGATTGTCATGCTCAACCTCGTTGCAGGATTGATGGAATTTTTCCACAACCATAGTTTGGAAGGAAAACCTCACGGGCTGAAAACTTGGCAGGCTTCAGCTCGTGAGGTGGTTGTCTTTAATACAGTCCAGCTTTGTTTTCACTCATGCCGATAAAAATATTTTTAACCTGGGAATAGTGCTCTAGCATCATTTTGTGGTTTTCACGCCCGATGCCCGATTTTTTGTAACCTCCAAAAGGTGCATGGGCCGGAAGTTGGTTGTAGGTGTTGACCCACATGCGCCCAGTTTCAACGCCACGGGCGACACGGAGCGCGCGATTTATGTCCCGGGTCCACACGCCACCGGCAAGACCAAACTCACTGTCGTTGGCCATGGCAATCACTTCCTGCTCATCCTTGAATTTGATGACACAGACTACCGGACCAAAGATCTCTTCTTGCGCAATGCGCATGCTGTTGTCGACATCGGCAAACAGGGTTGGCATCATGAACGATCCCTTGCCTAATTCACCACTGGTGATGCGTTTGCCGCCGGTAACCAGACTTGCTCCCTCTTTTTGTCCGAGCTCCACATAGGCGAGAATTTTGTTGAGCTGAACTTCGTCAACCTGACAGCCCATCATGGTCTCTTTTTCCCAAGGGAGGCCAACCTTGACCTGCTCAAAAGCTGTGGTCATATCGGCGACAAACTTAGCGTAAATCGATTCTTGCACGAAGATTCGCGAACCAGCGCAGCAGACCTGCCCCTGATTGAACAGAATCCCGATCTGGGTACCTTCAATGGCCTTATCCCACTGGCAATCCTCAAAAAAGATATTGGCAGACTTGCCGCCGAGCTCCAATGTGGCCGGAATGAGTTTTTTAGCCGCAGCATCGGCGATGGTGTAGCCCACATCGGTGGAGCCGGTGAAAGCCAGTTTAGAAAAGTCTGGATGCTCTAGGATGTAGTTGCCCGTAGTTGACCCTTTACCGGTGAGTATGTTGACCACACCCGGGGGTAGTACCTGATTGAGTAGTTTGGCGAATTCCAACAGACTCAGAGACGTGGTTGACGAGGGCTTGATAACGATGCAATTGCCCGCAGCCAGGGCGGGCGCTATTTTCCATGCTGCCATCAAAAACGGGAAATTCCACGGGATAATCTGCCCAACCACACCAATTGGCTCGCGCAGAATGATGCTCATGGTATCTTTGTCGAGCATGGTTGCCTGCCCCTCTTCGGTACGGACAGCCGCGGCAAAATAGCGGAAATGGTCACTGGCCAAGGGGATATCGATGCCGCTTGTTTCGCGGATCGGTTTGCCGTTGTCGAGGGTTTCCACCATGGCAAGCTTCTCTGCATGCTGATCGATCAGGTCAGCGATTTTCAGCAGATATCCGGCCCGATCTTGAGGGTTAACATCTTTCCAGGTGGCAAAAGCTGTCCAGGCAGCTGTGACTGCTGCGTCGACATCCTCTTTTGTGGCGCACGCACAGGTTGCCAAAAGTTCACCAGTGGCTGGGCAATAGGCGTTGAAGGTTTCACCATCGCTGGCATCGGTCCACTGACCGTTTATGTACAGTTGGTATTTCTGATCAATTTCTTTTCTCATGGATACCCTCCTTGAATAGAATTGAACACGCAGTGTCACCAGTGGCTGCGTACATAGATAGATATCTATATACTAATAGCAAGGAGT
>JAQUDG010000125.1 GCA_028685815.1 Desulfuromonas sp. | reverse complement strand
AAACTAGCTACGAAACAAGAGACAAAGCAGGATGACGCCAGAAGCAAAAAAAGTAAAAGAGGGCACCTGGTGGTTATCAAGTAAGGCTTAAGGTGTTCTGCTCCGCATTCTGGTGCGCGCGTAATTGACAGAAGCGCACTGGGAAACTACTATGTTTCGTCGTTGGGATCAGTTCCCATTTTAATAGTCAGAACCGCTAGGCAAAATTAGTAAGCTGAATAAATAACCCAGCAGCAACAACAACCGACTCGCTGAGCCGGGAAGGAGTGAGCATGAAGGTCATTGTCACTGACGAAGTTTCCGAAGCCGGACTCGATACCCTGCGTGCTGATGCGCGTATTGAAGTGGATGTACGCTTGGGGATGAGTGTGGAAGAGCTGCATGCAGCTATTGGAGACTACGATGCAATCATAACTCGTAGCGGAACTACCATGAACGCAGCGGTTTTGGAGCATGCCAAAAATTTGAAAATTGTGGCGCGCGCTGGGGTAGGGATCGACAACGTAGATGTGGAGACCGCCAGCAGCAAGGGGATTATCGTGGTCAACGCCCCGCTGGGAAATACCAACTCCGCCGCAGAGCACACTATGGCGCTGCTGTTGTCGCTGTGCCGCAATATTCCAGTGGCGAATGCCAGCCTTAAAAGTGGAGCATGGCAGCGCGCACCCTTTACCGGACATGAGCTCAAACACCGCACCTTGGGGATTATCGGATTAGGTAAGGTGGGGGGGCGCGTAGCTCTGCGTGCCAAGGCGTTTGAGATGAATGTCATCGCGTGCGATCCATATATTTCAGAAAAACGTGGCACTGATCTCGGAGTGAAGCTGGTAGATTTGAACGAAATAGTGCGCTACGCTGATGTGGTGACGGTGCACACCCCGCTCAACGATGAAACTCGGGGCATGCTTAATCCCAGTCATTTCAAGCAGATGAAGGATGGAGTAATCATAATCAACTGTGCTCGTGGCGGTATTATCGAAGAAGAAGCGATGTACAACGCCCTCGAAAGCGGTAAGGTCGCAGGGGCTGCGTTCGATGTCTGGAGTGAAGAGCCGCCGCAGACCGAGATATTGAAGAAGCTGATCGGGCATCCAAAAATGGTGGTGACCCCGCATCTGGGGGCCAATACCTTTGAAGCACAGAAAAACGTCGCCATCGACGTCAGTCGTGAGATCATTAACTATCTGGATGGGAAACCGCTGGAAAATGCGGTTAATATCCCGCGTTTTGATCCCGATCTGATGGAACAGATGAAACCCTTTATGACCCTGGTAAAAACTTTGGGACATTTTATTTCTCAACTCGCACCAGCCAATCCAAACAAAGTAACCTTCAGCTACACTGGCAAGGTAGCGCGCTTTGATTGTGCGCCGCTTACGGTGTGCGGGTTGGCGGCGCTGCTCAACTATCAGACCGAGCAAGATATCAACATGGTAAATGCAAGTATGGTGGCCCGTGAGCGCGGCATTGCCGTGGAAGAGATCCGCACCACTGAAACGGATCTTTTTTCCAATTTGATAACTATTACCCTTGAGTCTGCTCAAGGGGTACGCACTATTTCCGGCACCATGTTTGATGGGCAGCCCCGTATTGTGCAAATGCGCGATTTTACCACTGATTTCAGTCCTGAGCCGCATATGCTGGTTATGCACTATGAAGATCGCCCCGGCCTTATCGGTAAGATGGGTACCATTCTGGGTGAAGCCAACATTAATATTGGGAATATGAATCTGGGTAGGCAGGAGAAAGCCGGGGAAGCGATGGTGGTGCTTTCCATTGATACACCAGTGGATGAAAAAACCCTGGAAGTGTTAAAAGAAGCAATCAGCGCACGCTATCTTAAAGCCGTTGATTTCCCGGAAGAAATTTTGCGAGGATAGTTGAAGATAGATTTTACAGAAGTGAAGATGTGCTCCCCCTCCTTGATCAAGGAGGGGGGGGTAAAGCCCTGCTGCAGACAAGGAGTAGCAACGCTCTTGGTAGTCAGAAGACCCAACCACCCCAAACCCCTCCTTTGTAAGGAGGGGAATGATAGTCAGAATCAGCCTACAAAACTTTCCATGATCTCTTCTTTAAAAGCGTCAAAGCCCATCTCGTCAATAAATTTACCTAAACGTCCCTTGCGGTTGTTTTTGATAAACCAGTCAACTATGTGATCCGCTAGCGCAAGAGCTTCCTGCTCGCTCAGTTGGTCGGTAAGTACGTGCGAGAGTCGCGGCGCCGCACCGCCATTTCCCCCCACCATAACATTCCACCCTTTGGTGGTGCCGATCAGCCCCAAATCCTTGATGCATGCTTCGGAGCAGTCGTTGGCACAGCCGGAAACTCCCATCTTGAATTTCCATGGCAGTTCTTTGCCGTGATAACGCGTGTCCATTTCCAGTCCGACGGCGACAGAGTCCTGCTGTCCGCGCTTACAGAATGTGGTTCCGGGGCAAATCTTGACTGAGCGGACACACATACCAATAGCGGCTCCGGCCGGTTCATCTAATTCTTCCCAGATTTGATCCAGTTTTTCCTCTTCAAGCCCGACGATGGCTATGCGTTGTGCGCTGGTAATCTTGAGGGCTTGGGCGCCAAACTTTTCCGCTACATCAGCTATTTTACGCAGTTGATCAGGGTTAGTGATGCCGCCGGGGATGTGTGGGGCAACAGCGTAGGTTACTTTATCGCGCTGCAGGATGGCGCCTTTGGTCAGAATATCTTTTTTCATGCTATGGATGTCTCCAAGTCAGAAGGTTGGTAGATGCCTAATTTTAGGTCCGCCAATATATTGAATTATAAGCTAAAGAGCAAATAATGGTTTTTCACATGGTGGAATGATGCCACGCTCTTCTGCCTGTTGGAGTAGGTAGTGTACGGCGTGCTCCCCTTCCGTGTCCAGATCTAGGGAAAAATCATTGACGTACAAGGTGATATGTTGGGCCGTGATCTCTTCGGCCATCTCCTGAGCGTGGGCGCGGATGTAGGCTGCAACCTTGTGCGGGTTCGCGCGCGCAAATTGTATGCTGGACCTGATTCCCTCTTCCACCGCAGTTATGACAGCATTTGGCAGAGTGCGTCGTACCAGAATCCCGCCAAGGGGGATGGGTAGGCCGCTGGTTTGTTCCCACCACTGCCCTAGATCAAGCACCTGATGCAGGCCGTGGGCGGCAAAGGTAAAGCGGGATTCGTGGATAATTACCCCCGCAGCTGCTTCGCCGCGCTCTAGCGCGGGCATAATTTGGTCGAAGGGGAGGCAGCGTAGGTTGTTGAGGCCACTGTCGCACAGCTGTAACAGGAGGCTGGCAGTGGTCAGCTCACCGGGAATCAGAATAGGTTGACCGCGCAACGCATTAAGGTCGCAGGGTTTTGCTGCCACCAACAGTGGACCACATCCGCGTCCAAGGGCGCCGCCGGAGCGCAGCAGGGCATAATGCTCGCGCACATGTCCAAAGGCATGGTAGGAGATCTTGGTGATATCGAGGGTGGCTTTAAGGGCCAAGCGGTTGAGAGTTTCCACATCTTCGAGACGCTCGGTAAAACTGAGCCCTGCGCATGGAACTTGGGCATGAATGAGCGCGGCGAAGATAAAGGTGTCGTTCGGGCAGGGGGAGTACCCCAGGGTCAAGTGCTGAGTCATCACATTTCCCGTGGCCTAAGGGTTGTTAGGAGTATAGGATTTTTAGGAGCGCAAGGTTGCCGGAGCGCAGCGTTGCAGCCAGTACAGCAGCGCTTCCTGCGCCCTCTGCATAGCGCCGGGTAGATCCCAGCGGCTTAAATTGCGGGTCTCAACCATGTTGGAAATGGCGCGCATTTCGATAAAACCGGTATCAAACATACGGCACATCTGCGCCACTGCGGCGCCCTCCATGTTTTCGCAGATTCCCCCGGTGGCGGTTTCTACGGTGCTGGCACGGGTGTCAGTGCCACTACAGGTAGAAACCGTGATAAAGCGCCCAACGCTCAGGCTGCACTCGGTCTTGGCGGCAAAGACATTCAGGCTGGCTGCAGCCAAATCGGTTAGGTGTTGGTCGGTAGGAAAGCTGTTGAAATAACGGGTACCATCGCGCTCCAGTAGGGGCAAGCCCATTTCACTCATGCACATAAAACCGTTTGGTGTTATGGCTCCTTCATCGGCGTAGAGCTCTTCCGATGCCAGCGCCAGATCACCTAGGCTCAGTCCGCTGGAGGGATAGGCCCCGCCACACCCGCACACGACTACCAGCGCAGGGCGCAAATGGAGCAGCAGCATTGCGCTGATACCGGCGGCATTGGCTTTGCCGATACCGGTGGTGGCTAGGGTAATATGATGTTCCCCTAGCTGGCCGCTGCGTAACTCCATCGGGCCGTAGCAACTACGTTGGGGCTGATTCAACTGCGCCGCTAGATGGGCGTTTTCGTGCGCCACCGCGCTGAGGATCAGTATCATGCTTGGTTCTGATACCAGCCGATGCGGATCAGGTCACGGCGCATCTCCACCCCGTATTCGCGTGGGACGCCCCAATGCCAAAAATGGAGGTTGCGTGGATGCTTGGTGCAGCGCCCGCGCAGTGGGCTCTTGCTGGTTTCGGTCAGCAGATGCTTGAAGGTTTTATCCGCCTCAGCGATAAATTGCTGTAACTTGTGGCGCAGTTGACTGTTGCACTGCGAGCACACCATGGCGATACAATCACGAATAATCAAGCCTTCGATATATTCGGCCAGATCATCTTCAAATCCGGCTTTGCATACAACGACAAAATCCTTCCAGTCCAGCAGTAGGTTGACAAACTCCTCCTCATCATCCCATTCGATCTCATCTTGCTTGAGCATGATTTCAGCGATGGTATCTTGTTCCGAGGCAGATAGGAAAAAATTGTCGGTGTCGCTGGTAGCCGTCATGAAAAACAAATCCACCAGCTCCGCGCAGTAATTAACGTAATCCAGCTCTTCGGGTTTGAACTGCTGCAATTCTGCGGGCAACTCCTCCTGCGGGATGCTGCTCAGCGACAGGTGATTGTGGGCGAAGTCGGCAGGAAATAGAATTTCAGCGCGGTGATGTAAGTGATAGCGGCCGAGAATATCCATGGTGCGGATGTGGTTGGCGGTGAAAATGGTGAGGGCTTTTTCTTCGGAGTAAAATATCTCCGCTCCAAGGCGGTTATTGGCTATGCCAAAGCCGACAAAGCCGTCATGGATTAGGCGACTGAGATAGGGCTGGAGTATTTCTAGAATTTCTGCGGTGGGCAGATAGGGAGAATAAAACACCGTCGGCTCCACTGGGGTGTCGTCGTCTTCAACGCCTTCCTCCGTTTCTACTTCGTCGGGGTAGTATTCGAGGATGAAGAAACTCTCGTCTGAGACTAGGGTGCTGCAGTCATGTAACAGTTGCGGCAGCGCGTCAATATCGCTCAAGGCGATAAAGCGAAAGGCTCCCTCACACTCTTCGAGCTGGGTGTAATAGTATCCGGGCTCGATGCAGAAATCCGGGCGCTTTAATTCGCTTGGCCACAGGCTCAGACCACACGGCTGTCTAAGCTTTGCACCGTTTGAACCGCTTGGAATATTCACAGTTTCCTCAGAAGGTTGGAGGTTTAAACCGCGTAAGGATAAGCACAGACGCAGGCAAAGTCAATAGCCCTGCCTGCCGAGGGAGGGTGAGGCGGTGGTGCTGAAGATGGCGCGTGATTCACCTGCGGTTTCGTGGTGGTTTTGTGCGCCAAACGCGGCGCGTTAAGTCAGTGGCGGCGGAAGCGTTCGAGCAGGCGGCGACTGGCGGCGCTCGGAGTTGTTAGCCCGTCTATGACGCTCTGCTCCACCTGCGGCAACAGGGGGGCGACATTCTTATCGTGAATGAACAGTTCCTTTAAGTCGTCCAGAAGCAACGTCCACATCCATTCTCGCGCTTGCTGGCGGCGTTTTGTGTCAAATTCACCACTGGCGAGCATGCTGGTGCGAAACGCATCCAAGGTTTCCCAGATGTGGTCAATGCCGATATTGTGGAGCGCGCTGCAGGTTAGCACTGGTACCGTCCAGTTTTGGCTTTTGGGGCGCATGATGTGCAAGGCATTGAGATATTGCTGGCGCGCCAGTTCCGCTGCGGGTTTGTTGTTGCCGTCAGCTTTGTTGATGACGATGGCGTCGGCGATCTCCATCACCCCTTTTTTTATCCCTTGGAGCTCATCGCCGGCTCCGGTCAACTGCAGGAGCAAAAACACATCAACCATAGCGGCTACCGAAATTTCCGACTGGCCTACGCCGACGGTTTCAACCAAGATAATGTCGTAGTTGGCGGCTTCACACAGGAGCATGGTTTCACGGGTTTTTCGCGCCACTCCACCCAAGGTTTCACCTGCCGGTGAGGGGCGGATAAAGGCATGCTCCTCCCGCGCCAGCTGTTCCATGCGGGTTTTGTCTCCGAGGATACTGCCGCCGGTGATCTGGGACGAAGGATCTACCGCCAGAACCGCAACCTTGTGTCCTTTGCGCACCAGATATAGCCCGAATGCCTCAATGAAAGTACTCTTGCCCACGCCGGGAACGCCAGAGATGCCGATACGCATTGAATTGCCGGTTCTGGGCAGCAGAGTTTCGAGCACCTTGGTGGCTTGCTCCATGTGCTCGGGTTTGCGACTTTCGATTAGGGTAATGCCCTTGGCTAGGGCGCGTAGCTTGCCGGCCTCTATGCCCGCAATTATCTCTTCAATGTGCATGGTAGTCCTTGTGTGGATACGGCGAGGGCGCAGAGGGTAAAGAGCTCTGCGCCCTGCCAGGGGAGATATCAGATGCCACCAAGCGGTTAGGCGTTACGTTTTTTCTCTATGGCCTCTAGGGTCTCCAGTCCAGATTTCAGGATAGGAGTGCCGGGCCCGAAGATGCAAGAGGCTCCTGCGACATACAGCGCACTATAATCCTGACGCGGAATTACCCCACCGCAGACAATCACGATGTCGTCTGCGCCAAGTTTTTTTAACTCTGTGGCTAGCTGGGGGACTAGGGTCATGTGCCCGGCGGCAAGGC
>JAQUDG010000023.1 GCA_028685815.1 Desulfuromonas sp. | reverse complement strand
CTGCCGTGGCTGGGGATGCTGTTTGCGTTGATGGGAAGTGTCGCCGCCTTCGGTATCGGCAGCATGGTGCAGTCCAATTCGGTGGCGGTGGCGCTGGAAGCGACCTTTGCCGTACCGCCGTTGTTCAGCGGGGTGGCTTTGGGCTTATTGAGCGCGCTGGTGATTATCGGTGGGATTAGGCGCATCGGGCGGGTGACTGAAAAGCTCGTTCCGTTTATGGCGCTGATATATGTAGTAGCGGCGCTGGTGGCTCTGGTTATCAACATTGCGGCAGTGCCCACCGCGTTCGGTCTGATTTTTTCCCATGCTTTTACCCCCGCAGCGGGCAGCGGCGGCTTTGCTGGGGCCAGCGTGGCTATGGCTATTCGTTTCGGTGTCGCGCGTGGGGTGTTTTCAAACGAAGCCGGTCTCGGCAGCGCTCCTATCGCCCATGCGGCTGCCCGCACCAGCAGCCCTGTGCGCCAAGGGCTAGTAGCCATGACCGGAGTGTTCTTCGATACCATCATTGTGTGCAGTCTCACCGCTCTGGTTATCCTCACTTCAGGTGTTTGGGATGGAGGCGAAAGCTCCAGCGCCTTGACTGCATTGGCGTTTGAAACCGCCATCCCAGGTTTTGGCGCGGCGTTTGTTTCCCTGGCGCTGGTGATGTTTGCCTATTCCACCATGCTGGGCTGGGCCTACTATGGCGAACAATGTATCGAATACGTGTTCGGGATGAAGGCGCGGGCCCCGTATCGCTGTCTATTTTGTTTGGTGATCACTTGGGGCGCGTTGCAAAAAATAGACTTTGTATGGGATATCTCCGACACCATGAATGGCGCCATGGCGATCCCCAACTTGATAGGCCTGGTGGGGCTCTCCGGCTTAGTTGTACGTCTGACGCAGCGCCACTTTAAACAGGGAGAAATTAGACTGTGACCCACCAGCGTAGCCCTGCGCAGCAGGCAATAGACCCAGCTTTGCCGCAGCTATGCGCTGATGTCGCTGTGTTTGCGCCGTTGCCGCGGCCGCTGAGCTATGTTGTCCCCGCACCGATGGAGAAACTTCTCCGCCCTGGGATGCGGGTGCGGGTGCCGTTAGGGCGGCGTAGTGCCATCGGGGTTGTGGTTAGATTGCGTCCTTCAGGTGACGAACAATGGGAACTTAAGCCCATCAGCGCATGTCTGGATGAGGAAGTCGTCGCGCTCGATGGTGACAGTGTTGCGTTTCTACAGCGGGTTAGTGCCTATTATGCCTACCCCTTGGGGCTTACCATAAAGACAGCTCTGCCGGCGGGTTTGACCCAGCAGAAGGCGCCAACTGCCATCCAGCACGTGCACTATCGCGCAACCGGGCAAGAGGCCGTGTTGCGCGGGGCGACGCAGCAAGCGATTTATGCTTTCATCGTCTCTCAGGGTGAAGTCGCGGCGGAGGAGATCCGCGCTAGCTTTCCCCATCCACACGCACCGCTGAGGCGCCTTGAGGAACTAGGTCTCGTCACGCGGACCCAAAGTACCTCCAGCCGTGATCCGTTTGTCGGTTTGGATATCAAGCCCGACACTCCCCCCGTGCTTGCCCCTGAACAGCAGCAAGCCGTTACCGCGATCTGCCCTGACACGGAGCAGCCCTCTACGTTTGCCCCTTTTTTGCTCCATGGGGTGACCGGCAGCGGTAAGACCGAGGTGTACCTGCATGCCATCGCACATGTAGTCCAGGTTCAGCACCGGCAGGCATTGGTGTTGGTGCCCGAGATTGCCCTCACGCCGCAACTGGTAAAACGTTTTCGGGCCCGCTTCGAGCACCAAGGGGTGCGTATCGGGATTCTCCATTCCGGTATGAGCGTGGCTGAACGCCACGACATCTGGCGCGAGATCAACCATAACCGCATCGAGATTGTGATTGGGGCACGTTCTGCGGTGTTTGCGCCGCTGCAGAATCTTGGCATCGTGGTGGTGGATGAGGAGCATGACGAAAGCTACAAGCAGGGGGAGGGATTACGCTATAACGCGCGGGATCTGGCCCTGCTGCGAGGGCAGATGCTGCAGATTCCGGTGGTGCTCGGGAGCGCGACCCCGGCTCTGACCAGATTTGAACGCGCGCGCGCCGGGCATATGACCTTGCTTAGTCTTACCCACCGTGCCTTATCACGCCCTATGCCTGTAGTTGAAATAGTAGATCTGAGCGGAACAAAGGAACCCTGTGTTCTGGGAGAGCAGATGCTTACCGCTCTGCAACAGACCCTGGACGCTGGGGAACAGGCGGTGCTGCTCCTGAATCGGCGTGGGTTCTCACCGTATCTTATCTGCCGCGACTGTGGCGCCACGTTTCGCTGTCCCAACTGTGACATCACCCTGACCTGGTATCGCAGTAAAGGCATGCTTACATGCAACTACTGTGATTACACTCAAGTCCCAGAAGAAGTTTGTCCTGGCTGCGGCGGGGCCACTATCGAACCTCAGGGGGTTGGTACGGAACAACTGGAACACACCCTGCAGGAATATTTCCCCACTGCGGCCATTGCTCGCATGGATCGGGACTCCACCCGCACCAAAGGTTCACAGCAGCGCCTGGTGGAACAGATGGAAAACCGCGAGGTGGACATTTTGGTTGGAACCCAGATGGTTGCCAAAGGGCACGATTTTGCCGCCGTCACTCTGGTGGGGGTGGTGGATGCAGACGCGGCGCTGAATTTTCCGGACTTCAGGGCGGCGGAGCGCTGCTTTTCCCTGCTGGCGCAGGTTGCAGGGCGTGCCGGACGTGGAGCGGTGCCGGGACGGGTATTGGTGCAGACGCGTACGCCGGATAACCCCGTGTTGGAATGTGCCCTTAGCCACGATTACCATGCCTTTTGTGCCCAAGAATTGCCCATGCGCGAATTGCTTGGTTACCCCCCCTATGGATATCTGCTTAATATGATCTGCTTTGGGTTGAACCGCGCGGAGGTGGAGCAGAGTGCCGAGCAGCTAAGCCGGCTCCTGCGCACCCATGTAGAGGTGGAAATACTGGGGCCGGCTCCGTGCCCGCTATTTCGGCTGCGCAACCGCTATCGGGTGCAGATTTTGCTGAAGGCAGCAACCCGCCTACCACTGCACCAAGTGCTTGCGCGTCTGCCGGAGTTAATTGCAGCGTTGCCGACGCGGGTTAATCTTATGGCTGATGTTGATCCACTGGATATGATGTAGATTCATATTGGGTTGAACCTAGGTACGAGGTGAATTGAGAATATGCACACAGCGACAAAATCCAGAATGGTTGAAACTTCAAGTGGTGTTATGCCCCTTACACTTGGGGTGGTTACGGCAGCTTTGCTGCTGATGCTTGGTGCCTGTGCGCCAACACCTCCCTCTGTGCCCACTGTACCCGAACCGCCACCGGTGGTGCGGGAAGATTACCCACTTATGTGTAAAAGTGACTGGGAGCACATCCCCGGTTGGGATACCGATACGGTTTCTGAAGTGATGGAAGCATTCACACGCAGTTGCACGGTGCTAAAACGCCAGTCAGGCTGGGCTGAGGTGTGCGCACACGCGCTTGAGATCAAGCAAGACGACGCCGCCGTTAGAGCTTTTTTTCAACATAATTTCACTCCTTGGACGCTGCAGAATGCCGACGGCAGTACGGAGGGCACTATAACTGGCTATTACGTGCCAGATATTGATGCCAGTCGTGAGCCGGATGCGAGCTATCGCTACCCCATTCTACAACGCCCTGCAGATATGTTGGTAATCGATTTGGCCTCTGTATATCCTGAACTCGGCAAATATCGTCTGCGCGGACGGGTGGAAGGTGGGCGCGTGGTGCCATACTGGGATCGGGCCGCAATCGAGGCGGATCGAAAGCGCGTCGCCGCTGATCCATTGTTCTGGGTGCGTGATCCAGTAGAGCTGTTTTTTCTCCATATTCAGGGTTCTGGGCGGGTTAATCTGGCCGATGGCAGTCAAGTTATGATCAATTATGCAGATCAGAACGGCCATCCATATCGTTCTATTGGTAAACTGCTTCTGGAACGTAATGAAATGACCCGCGATCAAATGTCGATGCAGAATATCGCGCGCTGGGGACAGCAGAATCCGGATAAGATTGATCAGCTTCTCAATGAAAACCCCAGCTACGTGTTTTTTGCTCCGCAACCGATGACCGCTTCGACCCCACCAGGGGCTCAAGGGGTCCCCCTCACGCCGGAGCGCAGCCTAGCGGTGGATCGTAGCTACGTGCCCATGGGTGCCCCCGTATTTATAAATACGCGTTGGCCCCGCGTGGACAAACCCTTACAGCGCCTGATGGTCGCGCAGGATACCGGAGGGGCGATCAAGGGGAGGGTGCGTGCCGATTTTTTCTGGGGAGTTGGAGATGGCGCGGGCTGGCAGGCCGGAGCGATGAAGTATCCGGGGCGGATGTGGGTACTCCTGCCCCACGCGCTCAAACCTGAGCCGCGGTAAATTCGTTAATGGGGGTTTGCTGTGGAACCCACTGCTATACGCCACAAAAGGAGCGAAAATGGATGCGGATGCGCGAACCAACGTGCCGGTTTTTGATGTAGCGGGGGTGAAACGGCGTCTTATGCACGATGACGCCCTCATGCTCATGGTGTTGCAGGTATTCATGCAGGAGATGCCAAAGCAGATTGAACAACTTAAAGCTGCGCATGCCGCCGCCGATATGGCTGGAGTAAAGCTGCAGGCGCACAGCATTAAAGGAGCATGTGGCAACGTTGGTGCCACGGCTATGCAGGCTCTGGCTTTAGAGGTGGGAATAACGGCTGAAACATGTAATAGGAATAGGCTGGCTGGCCTAATGGATGAAATTGATGCCGCGCAGCATGCGGTATATATTGCTATGCAAAAAATAGCTGAAGCGTAACAAAATATCTGCCGGAGAATAGATATGCGAATTCTGATAGCCGAAGATGAGTTGATCAGCAGGCTGGTGCTGCAGGGGATCTTGGAAGGTTTTGGTTCTATTAACACAGTGGTCAATGGGGAAGAGGCGGTGATCGCCGCTGGGATGGCGCTGGAACAGGGGCGACCATACGATCTTATCTGCCTAGATGTCATGATGCCACGCCTTGATGGCCTTGAGGCGTTGTGTCGTATCCGAGCGCTGGAAGTAAAGCGCGGTATCACCTCCAGTCGGGGCGCGAAGGTGGTTATGATCAGTGCCCTGGATGATCCCAAAAAGATAGTGACTGCGTTCAAGGGGCTGTGTGATGCCTACATTATAAAACCGGTTGATAAAGCAGAACTCCTGAAGAAGCTTAAAGAGATAGGGTGCAGCTGACCCACTAGATAAAAAACGGGCTGCCCGTAATAGGCAGCCCGCTATTAGTCCTCTACGCAGGTCCTCTACGCAGTTTTCGCTAACCCAGATCGCTAACCCAGGTCATGCTACCAGGTCGTGCCATTATATCTCTGCGATTTTTAGCACAATCTTGCCGAAATGTTTGTCGTCTTCCATCATCTGCTGCGCATCGACCACCGCGCTGATATCAAACTCCTGCTCAATTAGCGGGACAATGCTGCGGTCGGCAAACTTGGGCAGCGCGCGGCGGGTAAATTCGGCAATAATTTCCCCTTTTTCCTCCACCGGGCGTGAGCGCAACACCGAGCCGATAATCTGCTGACGTTTGACCATCATCAGTGCGAGATTCAATTCCGCCTTGATGCCGCTCATAACGCCGATAATGACGAGCTTTCCCTTGTAACCCAGGGATTTCATGTTCGGATCCAGATACTTGGCTCCGATATGGTCAAGGATCACATCTACCCCTTTTTTGTGGGTAAACTCTTTGACGGCGTCGGCAAAGTTGGGTGTTTGGGTGTAGTCGATAACCAGATCAGCACCAAGCCGGGTGACCCGCTCTAGTTTCCCGGAGCTCGCAGTTACAATTAGTTTGGCGTTTGGGGTCAGCGCTTTGGCCAGTTGGATAGCGGCGGTGTTAACCCCACCTCCACCACCGTGCAGGATGGCAGTTTGTCCATCCTGAAGATCGCCAAGCATAAACACATTCAGAAATGCGGTGATATAACTCTCACACACGCAGGCTGCTTCAGAAAAACTCATGTTTTCAGGAATGGGCATAACATGGTTGGCATAGGCCACAGCGTACTCAGCGTAACCTCCACCACCAACCAGAGCCATGACGCGGTCGCCCGGCTTCCAGCTATCAACTCCGGCTCCAACTTCTTCGATAATTCCAGCGACTTCTAACCCTAGAATTTCCGAATCACCCGGCGGGGCAGGATAGTTGCCGGCGCGCTGCACTAGATCGGGGCGGTTGATACTCGTAGCTGCTACCTTTATCAGGACTTCTCCGGCTTTCGGGCTCGGTTTCGCAATCTCACCGACAGACAGCACCTCAGTGCCGCCAAATCCATTCATTAGTACTGCTTTCATTTAGTAAACCTCCTGTTGCTGAATTTAAAAGTAAAATAGAACACTGTGTCAATTGCCAGCCAATTATAGGGAACATGCGCTGTTATGCAACTGATTTCGCCTTCTGCTATTTAAGGCTTACCCGCGAAATACGTAGCCCTTGCCGCGCATGGTGACGAAATGGATCGGACGGGTGGGGTCTGGTTCAAAGTATTTGCGCAAGCGCACAATGAAGTTATCCAAGGTGCGAGTTTCAGTGTCCGGCGCCAAACCCCACGCGGCTTTGAGCAAAAAAGAACGCGACAGAATTTCTCCCTGATGCTCGATAAATAGGCGCAGCATGCGCAGTTCAAGTTCGGTAAGGATAAACATGGCTGAGTTGTTTGAAGTTTCGCCAGTGGAAAGATTGATCTGCCATTCCCCAAGGGGGAATGATTCTCCCGTGGGTCTGGTACGATACCACTGGGCACGGCGTAGCATGCCACTGACACGCAAAAGTAGTTCGGAGAGATTAAACGGTTTGGTCAGGTAGTCGTCAGCGCCATATTGAAGGCCGTCGATTTTATCCTGCTCTCGCCCCATGGCGGTGAGCATGAGGATCGGTATTTGCGCATCCAACGCGCGAATCTGCGCACAGACCTCAAGGCCATCTGGAGAGTCAGGCAGCATGCGGTCGAGAATTACCAGGTCAAAATGGTTTTGACGCAACTGCGCGAGGGCAGCTCTGGCAGTTTCTTCATGCACTACATGATAGCTTTCGTGCTCAAGATTAAAAATAATGCCCTTGGCAATGTGCTGTTCATCTTCGACCAATAAAATGCGTTTTGGTAGCATGGTTATTCACCTTCGCGGGTTTGAAGCAACGGTAGCTTTATGCTGACACAGCAACCCCGGTCACGACCGGCGCTGTCCAGGCTGACCTGCCCTTTATGGCGTTTGATAAGAGCCTTGACAATAAACAGCCCCAAGCCAGTGCCCTTGACGTTGTATTCCCCTTGGGGACGACGGTAGAACATACGGAAAACTCGGCGTTGCTCTTCCGTAGGTATTCCGCGTCCCTGATCCTGCACCTGTAGAAGGGCGAAGTTGCCAGCGCGATTCAGCCTGACATGGATTTGAGCCGGTGGATTGGAGTATTTTAGGGCGTTTTCCAGCAAATTCCGCAGGACAACGCTGAATGTTTCCGGGTCTAGGCGTACATGAATAGGGGATTCAATGTCGCAGCTGAGGCTGAGTTCTTCCTGTTGCTGCTGTTTTCCCCACGTAGTGACAAAATCTTGCACGAAGGTGGATAAATCATGCGGGCGCAGGGCCAGGCGCCACCTGCTCTGCTCTAATCGGTTGGCGGTGAGCATCTTGGAGATTAATTCATCGAGGCGCCGGGTGTCGCTGATCATGGTGGCGACAAACTCATCTAGTTGTGCATCGGGGGGATGGTGGCGCTCAATAGTTTCGAGATGAAGTTGCAACGATGCGACCGGCGACTTTAGTTCGTGGGTCACCTGGGAAATAAAGAAGCGCTGCTCGCGGTTTAGGGCTAATTGTCGTCGCCAGTAGAGGAAAATAACATATACTCCGCCCAGAATAACCAAGAGCAACAAGAGGCCTTCAAATAGGATGAACCATTCGATGCCAGGATTAGACAACTCTGGCCCATATTGTTCAGCAACGCTACGAAACTTTTGGTGGCTGCCGAGGAACCAATAGACCCAGAAAACGACAACGGCGATCCAACAGCATTGAATCGCAATAAATGCCAGCAAGGGGTTTAGGGCCGGTTTTTGAAATTTCATCAGGTGCTCCGAGACTGTAAGGATGGAACCGTCAATAAATATTCAGGGCAGAAGCGCGACAGGGCAGGGGCGATGGAGTCAACTTTTACATAAGTATTACACAGGGGATAGAGCATCATCTGGTAGTATTCGATGCTTAAAAGACTGGCTGATAGCCCAGTAGTAACATCCCAGTATTCATTCAATGCTCGGTATGTCTGCAGCCGTCGTGGCGCTATTATGTTGCCGTAGTGGGTGGGATATCCGCTACCGCCGTAAAAGCCGACTGCGAATGCACCCACGGAGGTATAACGTTATGATGCCATTGAGTATAGGAAAATACCAGATCCCTTATCCCATCATCCAGGGGGGGATGGGGGTGCGCATATCGGCAGCCAAGCTGGCGGGTAATGTCGCCCTGTGTGGTGGCGTTGGCCTGATTGCAACCGCTGGTCTGGCTCTGAATAGCCCACTTTACACCGGGAAAAATTTTTTCACAGCAGATCCTGAGGCGCTTAAAGCAGAACTGCGCAAAGCATACGAAATTGCCCCGGACGGCATAATCGGCACCAACTGCATGGTCGCGGTGAGTAACTACGATGACATTGTGCGCGCCAGTTGTGAAGGGGGCGCCAAGGTCATTGTCTCCGGCGCTGGGTTGCCCATGAACCTGCCAAAGCTTACAGAGGATTATCCTGATGTAGCTCTGGTGCCCATTGTGTCATCGCTCAAAGCGGCAGAACTGATCGCGCGCAAGTGGAACAAAAGCCACAATCGGATGCCCGATGCTGTCGTGGTTGAAGACCCTGATACCGCAGGGGGACATCTGGGTGAGAAGCTGGAAAATATCGGCACTGGCCAGTACGACCAATACGCCACGGTGCGCGCGGTAAAAGAATATTTCAGAGAAAAATGGGGCACAGATATGCCGGTGATTGCCGCCGGCGGCATCTGGGACCGCGCCGATGTAGAATTTGCCTTGGCACAAGGGGCGGATGGGGTGCAGATGGCGAGCCGTTTTGTGTGCACCGAAGAATGTGATGCCGAACCAGCGTTTAAACAGGCATATCTCGATTGTACCAAGGAAGATATCGGCTTGATTATGAGCCCTGCAGGATTGCCGGGTCGCGCCATTAAGGGCAATATTGAACAAATCCGTGCCCATGATGTGGACGGGAACATCCATTGCCGATCTGCGTGT
Organism: Desulfuromonas sp.; assembly: GCA_028685815.1. Classification (GTDB taxonomy): domain Bacteria; phylum Desulfobacterota; class Desulfuromonadia; order Desulfuromonadales; family Desulfuromonadaceae; genus JAIVHC01. The sequence goes on along the minus strand of JAQUDG010000023.1, from coordinate 19,334 downwards.
CTGAAAAAATGTGCCTACCGCGAATCCGGCGAGCGTTTTTGCATTGTCCACGCGCTGGATCGGGCGCAGCGGGGGGATCGCGAGACTGGCCTGATTTTCTGCGGCACTAACGCGTGGAAAGCTGAGCGCATCGAGACGGTAGCAGAGATATTTGATGAACTATTTGGCGCGATGAAGTACCAACAGGTCAGTGGGAAGTGAGCGCGTGAGTAAGCGGGCGGCGGGTCCGCCACCCAGCAAAAATATCACCCTTATCGGCATGCCTGGGGCAGGGAAGAGTACCGTCGGGGTGGTACTGGCTAAAAAGATCTCTTTTGCTTTTGTGGATACGGATATTCTGATTCAGGCACGTCAAGGTCGCTCTCTGCAGCATATTCTTGATACGGAGGGCTACAAGGTTTTGCGCCACATCGAAGAGGAGGAGATCCTCCAACTGCAGGTGGTAAACAGCGTTATTGCCACCGGGGGCAGCGCGGTGTACAGCCATAAAGCCATGGAGCACCTGCAGCGAATATCCACCATAGTTTTTTTAGATCTGCCCTACGCTGAAATCTGTCGGCGTATTCATGACTTTGAAACCCGTGGCATTGCCTGCGCTCCTCAGCAGAGTTTCGAAGAGCTTTATGCGGAGCGCCTGCTACTGTATCGAAAATATGCAGACCTCACCCTCAATAATCCCACCGCCACCCAAGATGAGGTGGCAGATTCCATCATCGCTTACTTGCAGCGGTAGGGGCGATTCACGAATCGCCCTTGCCACTCCAGCTTTACCCTTCTTCACTATTCCGCATGGCATTAATCTGCGCCAAAATCTCGGCACCGCCCTGATCTAAGGTCATCTGCGCTAATTGGTGCCCGAGCTTTGCCGCTTCTTCCTTAGGACCACACAGTTCGTTGAAAATCTTCTCTGTTCCGTCGAGACTGATAATCCCACCGCATATTTTGAGTTCACCGGCAGGGGTATAGTCAGCCGTACAGAAAGCTGGGATGCTGCACCCCCCCTTGAGGGTTTTCAGAAATGCGCGCTCTGCGTTCAGGCGATATTCGGTGGCGGGGTGATTGACCGCTTTACGCACCAGCTCGCGCTTGGCGGCGTCTAGGGTGTCAGCGGCTTCGATAGCGACACTTCCTTGTCCTACTGGGGGAATGAATTGGTCTGCCGGTAGAATTTCAGCAATCAGATCGTTGTAGCCCATGCGGTGGACCCCGGCATACGCCAGCAGGATGGCGTCACATTGTCCCTCGTCCATTTTGCCAATTCGCGTTTGCAGGTTGCCGCGCATTTCAATCACGTTGATGTGGGGGTAATAAGCTTTTAGCATGGCCCGCCGCCGTACCGATGAAGATCCAACCGTCAGTTGGCGGCTGGTATCAGCCAAACGCAAACTTTTATCACGGCTGACAACTACGTCATTGATTTTCTCGCGTTCGGTGAAGGCGATAAGCTCGAATCCTGCGGGCAGCTCCGACTGCATATCCTTGGCACTGTGAACGGCGATATCAATTTCTCCGCTGCGCAGTTGTTCTTCCAGCTCTTCAGTGAAAACCCCCTTACTGCCAATCTTGGCAATGGATACATCAAGGATTTTGTCGCCTTTGGTTTCTATTTCGACAATGTTGGTATCAAGACCAATTTTTTCAAGGAGGTCCTGTACATAGTAGGCTTGCCACAGTGCAAGTTTGCTGCGTCTGGTGCCGATATTGATGCTCTTGCGCATGAAGGGATCTCCTCACGTGGGGTATGGAATGGATTGCAAGTGGGTAATCTTGCGGAATGTATGCATGGAATTTGGCGCTTGGATATATGTAGAAAGTCGCGGCATTTTTTCAGGTAACCGCGTAAGTGTCAAGCCCAGCGCAGCAAATTTGTGCCTCGGCTTCGGTTACGCTGGAGAAAATTTTCGTACTGCCAGGCATGACCTCAGCATGTTGGTGCTGCGACCGCGCACGGCAGCGCTAACGTGTTGCTTTAGGTTAACGCGCGGTTTGACGGACATTGCAGGCTGCGCGACTTCTGTGATACTGAAGAACTGCACTAATAAAGGGGTGGAATACCCCGTCTGGCTGCATATGTAGCGAAGCTTTTCTGTAAGCGTAATGGCGCGCACCAATAGAGGTTCTTAAACATGAGTAAAGACACAACCGCGATGCACATCGACTCAACCCTGCCCTTTATCCCCACCAGTCGCGTTGAGATGGAGGTCCGAGGCTGGGACGAGCTCGATGTGTTACTTGTTTCTGGTGATGCCTATGTGGATCATCCCTCCTTTGGAGTGCCGCTGCTGGCGCGGACGCTCGAAGCGAAAGGGTGGCGGGTTGGAATAATTGCTCAGCCCGACTGGAGAAATCCGGCCACATTTCAGGTTATGGGTCGTCCGCGTCTGTGTGTAGCGATATCCTCTGGCGCCATGGATTCGATGGTGAATCATTATACCGCGGCCAAGAAGGTGCGTAATGATGATGCCTATACCCCCGGTGGGGTTGCAGGGGCGCGCCCCGACCGTGCTTTAATCGCCTACACTGCTGCAGTTAAGGGCGCGTTCAAAAATTTTCCTGATGTTGCAGATGAACGTGAAGCTGGGGGGGTGCCGGTAATCATTGGGGGGATAGAGGCCAGCTTGCGTCGTTTGGCTCATTATGATTACTGGAGCGATAAAGTGCGGCGCTCCATTTTGGTAGATTCCAAGGCAGATTTGCTTGTGTACGGCATGGCCGAGAAGAGCTTGGAGCAGGTGGTGTCGTTGCTAGACAGTGGGCGCCGCATCGAGGCGATCACCCGCGTTGATGGAACCGCTTGGCTTAGCTCAGTGCCCGTGACGGGGGAGCAGCTCCCTTCTTTTGCTGCCCTTGAGCATGACAAAACCGCCTACGCCGCCGCGTTTGCGCAGGCTGAGCGTGCGGGGCAAAAACGTCTGGTGCAGGAACATGCCGGGCGCTATCTGGTGGTTAATCCCCCTACCGCACCCATGAGCGCTGCGGACCTCGATGCGGTGTATGCCCTCCCGTTTACCCGTCGCCCGCATCCGACCTACCGTGAGGTCATTCCAGCCTTTACCCAGATTCGCTGGTCGGTTACCAGCCATCGCGGCTGCCAAGGTGGGTGTGCTTTTTGTGCCATCAGTGCGCATCAGGGGAGGCAGGTGCAATCGCGTTCACCGGAGTCCATCGTGGCCGAGGTGAAACATATCGCTCGGGATACTGCATTTGGCGGCACCATTACCGACGTGGGCGGGCCGACGGCCAATATGTACGCCACCACCGTATTCGATTCGGCGCGCTGCCAGAGATGTCAGCGCGACAGCTGCCTTTATCCGGCCATTTGCACCAACCTGAATCCAGACGATACTAGCGCTGCCGAACTGTTACGTACCCTGCGCCAGATTGCCGGGGTGAAGCATGTGTATGTAGCTTCAGGAATTCGCTTCGATCTGCTGGCGCGCCAGCCGAAGTACCGCCATGAATTACTCCATCACCACATTGGTGGGCTGCTAAAAGTGGCGCCGGAAGCCTTAAGCGCGCAACTGCTCAAACATATGCGCAAGCCCGCACCGGAGCTGTTCGAAAGCTTTTTGCATCAATTTTATGCCACCCAGCGTCAGCTTGACCGCCGCTGCTCTGTGGTGCCGTATCTGATGGCTGGACATCCTGGCAGCACCCTTGATGATATGTTGAATACGGCGCTGGTGTTACGTCGGCATGGTCTTGAAGTGGAGCAGGTGCAAGAATTTACTCCCACCCCAGGGACTCTTGCCACCTGTGTTTACTATACGGGGATAGACCCATTCTCTGAGGCTAAAGTAGCAGTAAGCAGAGATCCGCAGGAGCGGCGCCTCCAAAAAGCCCTGCTACTTGCACATCAACCGCAGCAGTATAAACTAGTGCGTAGTGCTTTACGCCAACTGGGACGCGAAGACCTTTTTGACCAAATCACCAACAGAACCCCTAAGCAAAAAACTAACCGCCCAGCTGACAATGCCGCTAAGCGTACACCCCCAAATGGGCGCGCACCCGTTGCTCCAAAGAGTGGGCAAAAACGCAAAAAAGGTGGGCGTGAAAAGCGGGGTGAACGGTAAAATATCTCGATAACGCCATGCGCTAAATTTGTGCTATTCTTTCATTATATTTCTCGCCGTAGAGGGTTCTGTCTGGGTGTTGTCCGGCTCTACAATTCAGAAATGGATTGCATATGAGGCAGACTTTGTTTTTTCAATGTTCTAGGAAATTACCCCGCATGCGTTTCGGTTTGGGCTTGCGTACCAGTGCATGGCTGTTGCTGCTGGTTAAAATGTTTTTGGTGCTGGGGGCGCAGCCACTGCAAGCTGAAAGCTTGGACACCTATCTACCTAATCTCACCGTCGAGGAGCGCAACTTTCTGCAGGCGCAACCGAGGTTTAAGGTGCATGTAGAGCGCGGCTACCATCCCTTCGCGTATGTTAAAAATGGCGAAGCGCGCGGTTTTGCCGTTGACCTGACCAATATTTTGGCGCGCCGTCTCGGGATAGAGGTGGAGTATATAACGGACCAGAGCTGGGAAGAGGCGATGACCGGACTAAAAGCCCAAGAGATTGATATCGTTTTAAGCATGGTCGATACCCCTGCTAGACGCGAATTTGCCTATTTTACCGACCCTTTCCTTACCACCTATACTGGGCTGGCCACCCGAAAAAATGCTCCTACGTCGAAAACCCTAGAGTCGTTGTGCGGGCACCGACTGGGGGTGATTCGCGGCTATTGGTTCGAAGCTATCTTACGGCAATACTATCCGCAGATTGAGGTGGTTACGTTCCCAGATCATACCTCGTGTCTAGAAGCTCTAGCGTCTGGCAGTATCGACGCAGTGATATCGAGCAACCCGGTGCTTACCTACCATATTCGCCAGCATTACATGCTTAGTCTCGAAACTTGGCCTGTCCGCGCGACGGAGTTTTTCCTCCGGGTCGAAGAGGGCTACGGCGTGCGCAAGGATATGCCTTTGTTGGCAGCCGCGTTACAGAAGGCGCTGGATTCAATCCCCGACGAGAGCATGGATGAACTGCGGCAACGCTGGCAGATCGATGATGTGTCTGAGCCAAGCGTTTTGAGTCTTAGTGGAGAAGAGCGTCGTCATCTTGAAAACCTCGGGGAGATACGTCTGTGTATCGATCCAGACAAAATGCCTTTGGAGGGGGTTGACCCACAGGGAAATTATACCGGCTTGAGTTCCGACTTTTTTGCCCTTTTACAGGCACAACTGCCTATCCCTATCCGTTTTATTCCCACTGCTTCATGGACTGAGACTCTGCAAAAAGCCGAAAACGGTGAATGTGACCTGCTGGCCCTTGTTAGTCCAACGCTGGAACGCAAAAAATTTCTTAATTTTACCCGGCCATATTTACACATACCCCTTGTGGTGGCGACAAAGGGAGAAGAGCTGTTTGTGGAGGACATCCGCCAGCTTAGCGGCCGCCGCATCGGTTCCGTGCGCGGATATGCCGCGACGGAGAGATTTAGGAAGCGTTATCCGGCTATCGAGTTGGTTGAAACGCAAAATGTAGCCTTGGGAATTCGCATGGTTAATCGTGGGGAACTTTATGGTTTTATCGGTACGGTTGCCGCCATTGGGGAGGCCATACGTGACCAAGGTCTTGATGATGTGAAAATATCAGGGCACGCCAATATGACTCTGGAGCTGGGGATTGGGGTGCGCAAGGATGATCCGCTCCTGTGTGATGTTATGGATCGCGCTATTGTGGCTGTCGGGCCGGGGGAGGGGCAGCGCCTGTATAACCGATGGGTGGCGGTCACCTATCGGCAAGGGGTGAATTTTTTGGTTGTTTTTTTCTCTGGCATTGGCGCGATTATTCTGCTGGCGGTGTTTGTGGTGCGGAATCGACGTTTGACCCACCTGCACAGCGAACTGCTGAAGGCGCATCAACAACTAGAAGAGAAATCTCAGGAACTTAAACGTCTTTCCGTCACCGATTCGCTCACGGGGCTGTACAACCGGCGTAAAATTGAAATAGACTTCACCAACGAATGTTTGCGTATGCAGCGCTATCCCAGCCCTTTGTCGGTTGTTCTCCTTGATATAGATCACTTCAAAAAGGTGAATGATACCTTTGGGCATCAGGCCGGAGATCGGGTATTGTGTGGGATCGCTGAGGCCCTCCGCTGCCGTGTACGCACCAGTGATATAGTCGGGCGTTGGGGTGGTGAGGAGTTCATGCTGGTTTTGCCGCAGACGACCCTAACCGAAGCCGCTGCTTTGGCCGAGGATTTGCGCCGCGAGATCCAAACGTTGGATTTTAGCCCGGTTCCCCCCCAGAGTGCCAGCTTCGGGGTCGCCACCGTGGAAGCTGGAGACGATCATGCTGGGGTGTTTAAGCGTGCCGATCGTGCCTTATATCGTGCCAAAGACGGTGGCAGAAATATGGTGGTGACACAAAACGAGTTGCCCCAAAATAAACTGCTGTAACTCGAGATCAAGGTTTCAATGTGGAGAAAGAAACGCAGCTGAAAGCAACCATCCTTGGATGTGGTACTAGTACTGGGGTCCCTGTGGTGGGATGCAACTGCCGGGTGTGCACTTCGGATGATGTGCGCAATCAACGCACCCGCTCCAGCCTGATGTTGGAATGGAACGGGCGCGTGGTGCTGGTGGATACCGGCCCAGACCTGCGCACCCAATGTCTGCGGGAACAGGTACAGCGGGTGGATGCGGTACTCTATACCCATCCCCATGCAGATCATGTCCACGGCATTGATGATCTGCGCCCCTTCAACGCTACGACAGGTCTGGACATCGACGTGTACGGCTCTGCCGCAACCATGCATAAGCTTGAGCGCAGCTTTGCCTACGCCTTCAGGCGCAGCGATGCGCAGGGGTTTTGTCCGCGCCTTAAACCCCATGTGGTGGCAGAACCTTTTGAACTGTTTGGCGCGCAGATAGTCCCGCTGGAGTTGGAGCATGGGCGTGGAGCGGTGTTCGGTTATCGCTTCGGTCCACTGGCGTATCTGACGGACTGCAGCGCCATCCCGTCACGGGCTGAGGCGCTGCTGCAGAACCTGCAAGTACTTATTATCGATGGTTTGCGCTTTAGGCACCATCCCAGCCATTTTACCATCACCCAAGCCATAGAAACTGGGCGGTGTCTTGGGGCAAGGCATATTATCCTGACCCATTTAAGCCATGATGTGGAGTATGTCGTCCACAGTCGCCACCTTCCCGCTGGGGTTGAGTTGGCTTATGACGGTTTACACTTGAATCTGATTGTTTCGCTCAGCAGCGCCTGAGCATGGGGGCTTCGAGGAATACATGCAGCAGGAACTGCGTCTGCACGGACATATAGATGACAGTATCGAGTACTTTGTCACCGTAGCGGCGCGTGATGCCGGGCGCCGCCATTTCTATGAGATTCTGGATGAAGGGTTGCGAGTGTTCGCTCCTGGCAATGAGATTGCCCTTGATCGCACTGGGTTGACTCACTGGGGTAACGGGGGCAGTTTCTGTGAATATATGTACGGAGTGGAAGAACCCGTACCCGATCTGCTTAAAAAAGAGGTCGCCAATCGCCTAGTGCTGTTTGGAGCCATTTTCCGCCAAGATGGTGAGCTGATTTTTTCCAACGAAACGGCTGGACGTATCACCTACGACCAGATCTTCAACGAAGGGCATGCTTACAGCAACTGTTTTTTCTTTCTAACCGGCTCGGTGTATGGCGCCCTTAAAACACAGCAAGAAGATATTCTGGGTCTGCTTGGGCGTTCATTGAAGCGGACTCCACGGGTTAAGGACGCCGACGACGCACGCCTAGTGGACGAGCTGTTCAATCTGCTGGGGCAACACAGCCATCTATACCTTGTGCGCCTGATTAATAAAAAGCATAAGGCCTACGCCGATCTATTTCGCACCCTGTATTTCAAGTATCGCTCCATCCCCGATATCGAGTATACCCACATCAAAAACCTAGCCCAGCGTCTGAATGTAGATGAGGGTCAGCAGAAGCGTATCCGCATCGCAGAGATGTATTCCCACCGAGACAATCGCTCCATTGTGGAAGAATATCGGAATATCCTCGTTGAGTGTTATCACCGCGGCAACATAGCCGCGCAGGAAAATGCGCGCTTGAATCGTCTGAAAACCTTGGCCCTGCGCAATAAAATACCCATGGCCTTGTTCGAGCCTCTGGACCGCAGCCTCGGATATGAAAAGATGGTGGAACTCCCGCGCGATTATATTGCCGAAACCAGAGAGATTTTTTCCGGACTGCTGCATGAAGACTTCCAAATCAATATCCGCATAACGCGCGAAGATATTGTTCATCTGCTGCACAACAAGCGCCGTGCCATGCTCAATCGTGATTACGCCTTTGAGCAAATATTGCTCGATGTGAGCAGGCAGTGCGATGAAAAGGTATATGCCGGTGCGGATATTAGCATAGTTGAGCAACTGAACGCGGTGCTGGATTATCTGGAACACTATGAATACTGTGTGGAACAGATCAACAATATTGCGTTCATGCCTGGGGTCAGAATCTATGATCTCATGCTCCGCGAAGTGCGGCGGCGCTACCGTATTCTGGCCCGGTTAGATGCGCAGTTACCCCAAGAGCTGCTGTTTGCCGATCTGCTGCACAACCGCTTTGTCGGGATGTTCGGGCGCCAAAAACTTGAATCCTTACGCCATGACCTGCTTGAGGGGGCGTCTGTGCGTACAATACTGGAGGGTCTGCAGAAAATTTCTCAGCGTGAGACCCTCTACATCGAAGTTTTGCACCAAGCCAAACACAGGCTGCATAAAACTTGTGCCGGACACATCTCACGTGAAGTCTACATCAGCTTAAAAGAAGAGATAAGCGTAGCTCTGCGGGTAAAGGGCCTTATTTCCGACTCCATCCCAGAGCAACTATACAGCGACGTTATGCTCAATATTGAAAAGGAGAACTTCTACCTTCAGGAGTTGTTGCCGCATATCTTGGCAGAAAAAAATGTCGCACTAAGAGAAGATTTTCTGGACAATAGTGGTTTGGAACGCTTTTATATAGAAGAGCTGGAAAACGCTTACATCAAACGTCATGAATTGGATGGCGCGATACTGGAAAACCTCCGTTGTCCTGTAGATACGCGCATTACCTATCTACACCGAAATTCGTGATACAGCGTTTGGATTAAGACGCTATCGGCGTCTGCATGTGCAGGAGGAGCTGTTGAGAGCAGATATTAGAAACATAACGCCAGAGATGATTTTGACCAAGCGTCGCATTGGCCAGAAAATGGTTGCGGTGTACCTGGGAGTTTATGCTCTGTTTGTTATGCTGCATGTGTTTTTTCCTGAAGTGCCGGGTATCCCCATTGCCGGAGTTAGTGCTGGGCTGGTGGGGGGCGTGGCGTTGATGCTTTTTGCCGTTCTGATGGCGCTGACCTACCATGTGCTGTGCACTAGGGTTGAGAAGCGTTTAGGCAGATCCTAGGAAACCTGAGCCGTCCACTTTAGGCGGAGGTGCTGATGCTGTATGAGCAATCACAACTGGCGGTAATTCTTTTTTTAAGCGTGGTTGCCATTGTGGTGGGGATCTCGATTCAGCTTATGCGCCGAGTCACCACCCCTGCAGGTTACTTTACCGCCGGTGGGCGCATCCACTGGGGGGTAAACGGTATTGCCTTCGTGGGCGACTATCTCTCTGCCGCATCTTTCCTTGGGATAGGGGGCATGATAGCCACCCTAGGGTATGACGGTTTTCTCTATTCGGTCGGGTTTCTGTCCGGCTGGCTTGTGGCCCTGTTTATGGTCGCCGAGCCCCTGCGCCGTATGGGTCATTTCACCTTTACCGACGCGATTGACTCCACCTTTAATTCCCGTGGACTGCGTTTTGTTGCGGCGCTGTGCACCATTGTGATCTCAGTGTTCTATCTCATTCCTCAAATGGTAGGAATCGGGGCCTTGGTAACCCCGTTGTTCGGTATTCCGCATTATCTCGGCGTATTAATTGTAGGGGTGGTGGTTACCATTATTGTTGCTACCTCGGGCATGATGGCCACTACCTATGTGCAGTTTATCAAGGGGATTCTTGTCCTTGTTATCTCTGTCGTGCTGACGTTGTTTATGCTTCAGCGCGGGATAATGCTGCCAGCGCAGATGGACTACCGGGAGCAACGCGCTCTGAAAACTCTAGAAGTGCAGCGCACCGAGGCAGGTTATTTCGCGCAGTCCTCAGAATACATGCTGCCACCCCAGTGGGAATTGACTCCAGCCTATGCCGCAGGTTTTGTTCCTGTGGTGGATGGCCAGGGTGTGTCCCCTTGGCGCGTAGAAGAGCGCACCGACGGACACATGCTGCTGCGCGAAACCCAGTACATCGAACGTCGCTCGGATGGAACCACGCTGTATAATGGCGCTCCCCTCGAATCGGGGCGGGTTTTTTTGGTCGGAAGCATGGCGGATATTATTATCGATGGGCACCGGGTTGAGAAGACCGGGGCGCTCGGGCCGCTTGAATTTCTCCGCACCATTTATTCCAGCACGGTAAACCTCTGGCCACACACCACCTACATTACCTCTGATGGACAGATGCAGGTGTTTTACCGTAGCACTATCTCTGGCGCTGAGTTGTTCAAGCCAGGGGGGATGTTTCGTTTGAATGAAAAGAACTTAAGTGCACGCCTAGACTTTATCTCTTTGATGCTGGCGCTAGTGTGTGGAACCGCCGCATTGCCCCATATCCTCATCCGCTATTATACCGTCCCCAGCCAGGCCGCCGCGCGCAAATCAACCATTGTTGCCATAGGTGGAATAGGTTTTTTCTACCTGCTTAGTCTGTTTTTAGGCTTTGGGGCCATGGGCAGCGGTTTTCTGAATATCATGGATACCAACATGTCCGTGCCGTTGCTAGCGCGCTCTTTTGGCATTGTGTTGTTTGCCACTGTAAGCGCAGTGGCGTTTACTGCCGTTTTAGGTACGGTCAGTGGGCTTATTTTGGCGGCATCAGGAGCAGTGGCGCATGATATTATGGATAGGCTTATGGGGATACAGATGAGCGCGAGCGAAAAAGTCGTAGTCGCGCGCATGGCGGCGGTGGTAGTAGGGTGCGTTGCCGTTTACCTCGGCATTGTGTTCGAAGGGATGAATGTCTCCTATTTGGCCGGCTGGGCTTTCGCCTTGGCGGCGGCGACTAATCTGCCGGCATTGCTCATGACTCTATTCTGGCGCGGGGCCACCAGCAAGGGCGTTGTTGCCTCCATGCTGGTGGGAATGACCACCGCCCTCGTCCTTATCCTTATCTCACCTGAAATGTATGTGCGCTACGGCCTGTTGGCCGCAGAAGCGCCATTGCCTCTCAATAATCCGGCCCTTATTGCTCTGCCCCTTTCATGGCTGACCCTGGTGCTGGTTTCTCGCCGTACAGCTTCAACGGCGCTCCCCACAGTCTAAACATTCAACCTACAGCTGTAAGCCCCAGCGTTTGTTTAGTTTCCATCTCCCACGGAAGAGTAAACATTCTTCAACCTCATTGCATTAAAGGTATTTCCTGCAATACTTGGTAGCAGGGGCTGGTTTGGAGCATGGTCCTCGTTTTTCAAATGCCAAGAAACTTGTGTTTTATTTGCGCTGAACTCACTTCTTTTGACATGTTGGACATTGTGTTTTAGGCTGTTGCTTGTACCATTTGAGTAAATTTAAACCTATGTTCCACTCAAGTATACGAAGTTATACGCTAAAAACTCAGTAGGGCCTTAGGCGCAGCAATGGAAAATTGGTAGAGAAAAGAGGATATATTGTGTTTTGTGTGATTTTATAACAACATTTTACTTGACTCGTTTAAACGCGATATGGCATAAGTTTTTAAGAGCAGAACGCTGTTTATTTATTCAAAGCCTTTGTGGCCCTTAACCCAAAACTGTATCGAGGTGCTAAGTATGATTGATAGATTGTATTACATGATGGGTGCGGTGATTTCCGGCGGGGCACTTATATGTTTCATTTTCGCGTATTATTCTGACCACAAAGAGAGCAGAACCCGCAAGCGACGCTCTCTGTATTCCATAATCAATAGGTACCCGCGCTGATCAAGTTTTACGGGTCAGATACGCAATAAAACATAGGTTTAAATTTAGAATGGAAAGGAGGTCACATCAATCAATCTTTTACACAGCTTTGATAAGATTTATATTCAGAACTACGATAAATAGGGTCGGCTGGATTGGTTGCCAGTAGACTTGACCACAAGGAGGTATGGGTATGGAAAAAGATATTAATATTAATTTTTTTAAGCCAGTTGGCGAATTTATGACCCGTGACGTTAAGATGAAGAAACTGATTATCGTCATCTGGGGCGTGGCAACCTATGGATTTTTGTTGCTGCTTAAGCTTGTAGCTGATCCTGAGGCTACCGTAGAAGTTACCTTGAGCACTGGTGAGGTTGTAACCCAGGTTTCAGGGAAAAGCTTTCTGACCGAAACGCAGTTTTTAGGCTTCCCGTTTCACTATTGGTACTCAGCTCAGTTCTGCATTCTGCTATTTATTTTCCTGTGCTGGTGGTACTGCAAGTTTATTGACAAGCTCGAAGCCGAATTTTCATCTAAATAAAGAGAGAGGAAACCATAAATATGAAACGTATGCTGCAATGGGGCCTGTCTCTTTACTTTGTAATGGTGGCGGGTAACGTATTCGCGAAAGAAAATCTAAGTGTTAACGTAGGTGAGGTTCGTGTCTTCCCTGCAATTCTGATGATCAGTTTGCTGGTGCTGTTCATCCTGGTCGGGGTATTCTCCAAGGCTAAAGATACTGAGGACTACTGGGCCGCAGGGCGTGGAGTCGGACAGCTCGGTGGGGGTATGGCGATCGCGTCCAACTGGATGTCTGCCGCTTCATATCTCGGTATGGCTGGCCTGATCTACCTCAAGGGCTACTCCGCCATGGCGTATATTGTCGGCTGGACCGGGGGCTATGTGCTGCTGCTGGTGTTGATGGCTGGGCAGATCCGCCGCTATGGTAAATATACCGCGCCGGATTTCGTCGGTGATCGCTATTATTCTACCGCAGCGCGCCTGATGTCAGCGCTGATTGTTATCCTGATCTCCTTTGTGTACGCTGTTGGTCAGTACAAGGGTATCGGCATGATGTTCAACTGGATCTTCGGCATCAACTACGAGATGTCCGTTATCGTCGGTACTGGTGTCGTGCTGGCCTATGTCCTCATCTCGGGGATGCTCGGTGCCACGAAAAATATGCAGGTGCAGTATGTAGTTATTGTAATAACCTTCCTGCTGCCTTTGTTTTTTATCGCTAGCAAGCTTGGCTACTTCTCAGCAGTTCCGCAGATTGGCTACGGAGCCACGGTGTGGGATATCGGGCACGGCGGCAATGGAATAACTGCGGCCACTGCGGATCCAAGCTTCTATCTCCCCTTCGCCAACAACACCGCGTATCATTGGTTTGCTCTGTGCATCACCTTGATGCTCGGTACCGCGGGTCTGCCCCACGTTATCGGACGTTTCTATCTTGTACCTCGCGTAAGTGATGCACGCTGGCAGGTGGTCTGGGGCCTGTTCTGTATCGCCCTGGTATACTGGAGTGCGCCCTGCTTCGCGGCGTTTGCGAAGTTCTCCAACATCGCTGGCGTAACTGGGGTTACCATCTCGCCCGATGCCATCGTGGTAAATGCCGCCGAGCTTGCAGGTCTGCCCCAGTGGTTTTCCGGTTTCCTCGCTGCCGGGGGTGTGTCTGCCGCGTTCTCCACTGTTGGGGGTCTGTTGATGGCTGGTTCTTCGGCCTTCGCCCACGATATCTACTTCCGCGTGTTGAGGCCCAATGCGACTGAAGAGTCGAAGATGAAGGTTGCGCGCATTGGTACCATTGTCCTAGGGGTTGCCATCGCGGTTATTGCCATGAATCCACCGGCATTTATCGCTCAAATCACAGCGGTCGCGTTCTCCATGGGGGCAAACACCTTCTTCCCGATGTTTCTCCTGGGGATATGGTGGAGCCGTACTACCAAGGAAGCAGCCATCGTGGGGATGATTGTAGGTATGACGGTTACTTTTGGCTCCATGTTGGCGCCTAAGACCTCTCTGTTCGCCTACTATGTACCCTTTACCTCCAGTGCGATTCTTGGGGTTCCGCTGGTAATAACCACCATGATTATCGTATCCTTAATGACCAAAGAGCCTTCTGCTGAAATCAAGGAGTTGCTCTACAGGGTACATAACGACGAGTAAGCGCACTACACTTGTAGTATGAAAAACTTCCGCCCCTGCTGTATACTAGCAGGGGCGGTTTTTTAATTTAAGTTCAGGCTGCTGCGACGCACGTTGGCCCGTTTAGCAGTTGTAGGCTGGCGTACGGTTGACTTGCAGGTGTAGATAGGCTGATAGTAAGGGTTGCGCATTGCAGGATTGGCGCAGTTTTTCTGACGAGTTTTCAAATGCACATGCGCCGAAGGCAGCATGTGCATAAAATTTTAGTAGTACATTTAGTAGACAAGGATGTAGAGCTTATGCTGAGGTCACGGAGGAGTTTTTGGCGCTTTTGCGGGGATACGCAGGAAGACAAGGCGTTTGCCCGTCCTGAAACTTGCATTGGGCTGACCGGAGAGCAGATTACCTCCGACCGTATAAGTAACGTGAGGCGGGTCACGCTGAATTCGAATAATTATTATATCAAACAGTACTGTGTTGGGGGGAAGCATGTGCGGCGTTTTTTAGGGCGTAGCCGTGCACAAGGGGAATGGCAGAACCTCGAATATTTTGCCGAGCTACAGATACCGGTCACGCCTCTAGTGGCGTATGGGCGGCATAAGGTTGGAAAAACTCATCTTGAACTTTTGGTAACTGCGGCAGTGGAGGATTCGAGTGATCTGGCTACTCTTGCACAGCAGAAGCCGGAGCGTTTTGCCAACAGGAGCTGGACTTTGTCGGTTATGCGGCAAGTAGCAGAATATACGCGGCGGCTGCACGCAGATAACTTTGTTCACTGGGACCTGAAGTGGCGAAATATTCTAGTACAGGGTGATGCTGACCCTAAAATTTATTTCTTCGACTGTCCACTCGGGCGCCGCTGGTACGGGGGGTTGCAGCGGCGTGGAGCGATAAAGGATCTGGGATGTCTGGACTCAGTCGCCCGTTTGGTGCTGACCCGCACGCAGCGCTTGCGCTTTCTTTTACTCTACCGGCAGGAGGAAAAATTAACCCCTGGTGCAAAGTGCCAGATTCGGCAGATAGATGGTTTTTTACGCGCCAGAGCGCAGCGGCGGGCTAAAAAGCAAGCCAAAAAGGTAAAGTCTACCCAACTGACATCTGGGCAGCCAGACGCTCGAGTAGGACATGATTCAGAATCCCCCCGCTGTTGAAGTAATTCACCTCCTGGTGGGTATCAACCCTGCAGATCACCTCAATGTGGTGGATCCCGGTTTCAGGATGCTGGATCATTAGTTTTAGGCTCATACCAGGTTTTATTGCGCTAACAGGATCCATGTGCAGGGTCTCGCGGCCGTCGAGATTAAGGGTCTCTGCTGACTCTCCTTCGTTAAACTGCAAGGGCATGATGCCCATTCCCACCAGATTGGAACGGTGAATGCGCTCGAAGCTTCGAGCCAGCACCGCTGTTACCCCCAACAGCAGGGTTCCCTTGGCGGCCCAGTCGCGGCTGGAGCCGGAGCCGTATTGATCCCCTGCAATTATTACTAAGGGAGTTTTCTCGCGCTGATATTGTTGTGCAGCGGCATAGATACTCATCTGCGTTGCGTCGGGTTGGTGCAGCGTTACCCCCCCCTCGATCCCCGGAACCATATGGTTGCGCAGGCGAATATTCGCAAAGGTGCCGCGCATCATCACCTCGTGGTTGCCGCGGCGCGAACCGTAGGAGTTGAAATCTTGCGGGGACACTCCCTGATTTTGCAAATATTCTCCAGCCGGGCTGGAGTCCTTGATGGCGCCTGCCGGAGAGATGTGATCGGTAGTGATGGAGTCTCCGAGCAGTGCCAGAATTCGCGCTTCATCCAGCCCTGCGAAACCGTTTCGGCGGCCTAAATGCTGGAAAAATGCAGGCTTGCGGATATAGGTGGAATGTTCTTGCCACGTATAGGTCCGTTCTTCGGGTATAGGTAGAGCTTTCCAGGCGGCATCGCCCTCAAACACCGCGGCATAGTGCTGGCGGAACATGGCTGGTGCGACCGCCTGTTCCAAGGCGCGGATCTCCTCGGTTGTGGGCCAGATATCCTTTAGATAGACGGGTTCACCCTCTTTATCGAGTCCCAAGGGTTCGCTGGCGAGGTTGATGCGGGTGGTGCCGGCGAGGGCAAAGGCGACCACCAGTGGTGGTGAGGCCAGCCAGCTGAAACGGGTGAGGGGGTGGATTCGCCCTTCAAAGTTGCGATTGCCGGAAAGCACGGCGCTGACCTGCAGATTGTCGCGGGCGATGGCGTCCTCTACGGCAACTGGCAAGGAGCCGGAGTTGCCTATGCAGGTGGTGCAGCCATAGCCGACAACGTTAAACCCAAGCAGGTCAAGGCTCTGCTGCAGGCCTGTTTCTTCCAGATATGCGCTGACTACGCGCGAGCCTGGGGCCAGCGAAGTCTTAACCCAAGGGCGAGTCTTCAGGCCACGTGCGTAGGCTTTTTGTGCCAACAGTCCGGCTCCGAGCATAACTGCTGGGTTTGAGGTGTTGGTGCAGGAGGTGATGGCGGCTATCACCACGTCTCCATCCTGCAGCGCATGCGAAGCGGAGTCTGCGCCGGGTTCCATGCGCGGGGCTGGGTTTGTCAGTTCAGCTTCCTGAACCTCACGCAGACGGGTGAGAGGTACCTGGTCTTGAGGGCGGCGCGGCCCCGCCACGCTTGGCTTCACCGTGCCAAGGTCCAACTCTAATAGGGCGCTGAACTCCGGCTCGGCAGTAGAGTCATCACGCCACAGTTGCTCCTGTTTGCAATAGGATTCAACTAAGGCCAGCGTTTCGGCGCTGCGCCCGGTCAGGCGCAGATAGTCGAGGGTGATATGGTCGACGGGAAAGAACCCGCAGGTGGCGCCGTATTCTGGAGCCATATTGGCGATGGTGGCGCGATCTGCCAGCGGCAGATGGTTCAGGCCGGCACCACAGAATTCAACAAACTTGCCCACGACTCCATAATCACGCAGCATCTGCGTGACGGCCAGAACTAGGTCGGTAGCGGTTACCCCGGCCTGCAGCGCTCCGGTGAATTTGACTCCCACCACTTCGGGTACCAGCATCGAAAACGGCTGCCCCAGCATGGCCGCCTCGGCCTCGATGCCACCAACGCCCCAGCCAAGCACCCCCAACGCGTTGATCATAGTGGTGTGGCTATCGGTACCCACCAGGGTGTCGGGATAGATCCAGCTTTTCCCATCTATGGTTTGTTGCCACACCGTGCGGGCTAGGTATTCTAGGTTAACCTGATGGCAGATGCCGGTGCCTGGAGGCACCACGCGAAAATTGGAAAACACGTTCTGTCCCCAGCGCAAAAACGTATAACGTTCGTGATTGCGTTCCATCTCTTTGCTTACATTCACTTGCGCCGCTGTCGCGCTGCCGAACGCGTCTACAATGACAGAGTGGTCAATCACCAGATCCACGGGAATTTGAGGGTTGATACTGGCTGGATCGCCGCCGTTTGCAACCATTGCATCACGCATGGCTGCAAGGTCGACAATGGCAGGAACCCCGGTAAAGTCTTGCATTAGCACCCGTGCTGGGTGGTAAGCGATCTCACGTTCGAGGTTCTGGTTGGGCTTCCAGTTTGCTATTCCTCTGATATCATCGGCACTTACGCTGGTGTTGTCTTCGTTACGCAGGAGGTTTTCCAATAGAACCTTAAGGGAAAAGGGGAGGCGTGGGTTGAGCGTCAGCCCCTGACGCTGCGCTGCCTGCATGCTATGATAATAGTAAGTAGTGGCGCCAATCTGCATGCTTGTTATACTTGCGAATGTGTCGTGCATCGTATTCCTCCATAAGGTAAGCATAGAGCCTGCGGAGGATCTGGTTTAAGGATCTCGGAGGGCAGGATCTCAGGCTAAAGTGGTATTTTAAGGTGCGTTCTGTAGTTGGAGCGGATGGCGCTGTTTGTACGCTAGATAGAATAACATGGGTTTTGCACCTGGCATATGTTTATACTGCTTGAAGCGATGCTGCCAGCAGTATAAACATGGTATCGTACTGCTTAGGTTTTGCTAGCTTAGTATATTTGTGTCACAATAATATGATTAGTTATTTGACACTTGATCGCTGTTTTCTTACTTTAAGGTGGTATTTCACCTGTTTTGTAATCTGGCATGAAATGTAGGTTTTCCCACTATGGAGGATTAGGACAACATGATTGATTATTTGCTAGCTAAAGCACAGGAAGATGAGCGTCTAACCCAAAAAGAGATTCAGCACCTACTTTCATATGATCCTTATAGCAGCGCGGCTTGTCGCACGATAGGGGTTGCAAGTGAGCTATCGCGCTCATTGCAAGATAACGAAGCTGAGATTCACGGCCTGCTGGTGCTGGATCAGGCTGCGTGTTTGGAAGAGGGTAAGACCTGCTCCAAAGCCGCTGGCGATTCTGTGCTGAGCATAGAAGAAGCTGTCGCGATGGCCAAGCGCTTCGAAGATGATGGCTGCCATGTTATCCAGCTAGCGATCGCCTCAGATTTCTCCTATTCCAAGTTGGCACCTTACTTGCCAAAGCTGCGTGCTGCACTTAAGCCGCATACCCCGCTGGTTATCAACGGAGGGGCAGATTGCGCTGCGCATGCAGATGCGCTCAAGCAGGCTGGTGTTAACGGGGTGTACCATGCGTTGTGCCTGCGCTCAGCAGAAGAAGCAGAAAATTCAGCGGAGCAGCGCTGCGCAAGTGTAGATAAGTTTCTTGCGGCGGGTTTACAGATGGCTACCTGTGTTGAATCGATCGGACCTGAGCACAATAACCGCGAGATCGCGGAATTGATCTGTTATGCAGCTAGTATCAAGTCTGCATACAGTGGAGCCGCTCGGCGTATCCCCGTCCTCGATACCCCCATGGGAGTGATGGGGACCATCCCCGAGGTGCGCCAAGCGCAGATTGTCGCCATCACGCGACTGGCCATGCCCCACGCGACAGTCGCGACTGCTACCCATGCCCCCTGTGCGTTAGCGGCACTGGGCGGTGCTAGCTTTTTCTGGGCCGAGACAGGAACTAGCCCCCGTGCCAGTGTGACGGGTACAGAAGAGCGGAGAAGTCTTTCAGTTGAGGAGTTGATCCACATGTTCTGGGAAAGTGGTTGGAGTGTGCGCCAGGGCAAATCGCGTATCTGGGCAGTTTAAAACGTAATCGGTGCCTGCCTTGATAGGCCTGCACTAATCCATTGCAACCCCATTAAACTCA